>JABDOO010000086.1 GCA_013043295.1 Candidatus Nitrosopumilus sp. | reverse complement strand
CCTTCTCTACGGTCACCCCTTCTTCTATCTCCACCTTCTCTACGGTCACCCCTTCTTCTATCTCCACCTTCTCTACGGTCACCCCTTCTTCTATCTCCACCTTCTCTTCTTGGATTGTCTCTAAAGCCACCTTCTCTTCTAAACGTTTGAGGTGGTCTGGAGTCTTTTTCAGTTGGATTTTCATATTTCTTGCCTATTTCATCAACTCTGACGTTGAGTTTTTCAAGTAATGTTTGGTTTAATCCCTCACCATACACATCAACTCTTGCAGCAATGACTGCTTTTGCAGCAACTGCACGAGCAATTTTTCCTCTTTGCCATCTAGGAGCTGCATGAACCATGGCATGTTGGAATAACAGTCCATGTTTTGGAGGTTGGGATCCTGTCTTCAATGATCTGAATAATGCTTTCTCAGCTCCTAGAACTTGAATTGTACTAGCAGGAAGTGATGCCATTTTTTTAAGACTTCCAGCTCTTCCTAAAATTCTTGCACCAACTGCTGTTCCAAGTATCGCTGAAAGATTTGGTGCAATCTTTTGCATTTCTGATTCAACATGCTCTTCAAGCTGCTTACGTAATTCATGAAATTCTAAAACTTGTTTTGCAATGGATTGAACTATAGATAAATTGATATCTGAAATGTCGCCTCCTCTACTTTTTGATGAAATTAATGATAGCATTTCTACTTTTGATTCAGGAAAACCAGCTTCTTCAAAAATTTGTTTAGTTAGTGATTCTCTTTTTCCTGCCATCACAATTTGTGCATAGCCGTTAATACTGTCAATAATGTTATCTAATTCAGGAAAGTGTAATCCATACCATTCTCTAAGTCTTGAACTTAATCCATTAGCTATTTTATCAATTTCATCTAGAGAATTAATTGCCTGGATGATGTGAAGATCAGGACTTTCTGAGACTTCTGTAACTTTTGATGAAGATAATCCTAAAGCAAACTCTCTTAATTTTCCAAGGGTATCTTGTAAGTTAGAGGCAAAACCTGAATCGACAATAATTTGAGGTTTAGTTTCCTGAACTTTATCTAAATCTGTAGACTCCATGAGGTGACAATCAATAGAATATTTTTTTAAAATTGCAAGCAATGATTCATCACTTACAGAAAAACCTCTTTGAGTTGATGCTAGATAGTCAACAACTTCATTTAATTTTGATTCTTTATTTTTTACTAAAAGATACTCTTTTACAGGATTTGAGAAGGGAAATGCCTTATCGAGTTTACCCTCATTAAAAACAGAGATTCCTAATTCTGTTAAAATTACAGAATACATGAATAGTTGATTCTAAATCACCTTTAAAAAAGGTACCAGAATCTGGAATCAACTGTTATATTCGAAACTAAGCTCATTAATCAAAGTGGAACCCAGTATTGCAACTTCCATAGGTAAAATTCAATTAGATAAACCTGTAATGCTGGCATCTGGAATTTTAGGCATTTCACTTGATGTGTTTAATCGACTTTATGCATCTGGTGCTGGTGCGGTTGTAACTAAATCCCTTAGTACTGCTCCTTGGGAAGGATATCCAAACCCTACTATCTTTAGTGTAAAAGGTGGTGGATGGATAAACGCAGTTGGATTATCAAATCCTGGAGCATCAAATTTTGCAAAAATGATTGAACCAAACCAAGATGTCCCCATAATCGTAAGTCTAGTAGGCTCAGTACCTGAAGATTTTGAATCAATGATAAAAGAATTTGAAAATTGTAAAGTCAAAGCATATGAGCTAAATTTATCATGTCCTCATGTAGCCAAAGTTGGTTTGGAGGTTGGGGATGATCCTGGTCTAGTTAAAGAGATTGTAAGCACTGTGAAAAAATCAACTAGTGCTCCAGTTATTGCCAAAGTCGGCTTAGGTACAAGCAATTATCTTAACACTGTTAGCACTGCAATAGATTCTGGAATTGATGCTATTACTGCAATTAACACAGTACGTGCAATTGCAATCGACGTTGAAACTCAACGACCCATTCTAAGTAATAAATTCGGAGGGTTGTCTGGAACTCCGATTAAACCAATCGCACTAAGATGTGTTTATGAGATTTCTTCACAATATGATGTTCCAATCATTGGTTGTGGTGGAGTATCATCCTGGGAAGATGCAATTGAATTTTTCTTGGCAGGGGCATCTGCTGTCCAACTTGGAAGTGCAATAGGTGATAACTGGGTTGGAGTCTTTGATGAGATTAACAAAGGTATCACACAATACATGGAAAGAAAAGGTCATTCTACAATAAAGGAGATGGTAGGACTTGCAAAGAAATCTTAATCATCCAACTATTGTCACAATTGAAAAAGTAATTGATGAAACACCAACTGTTAGGACATTAGTTTTCTCTGATGAAATAATGCCTAATGTTCTTCCAGGCCAATTTGCAATGGTGTGGATTCCAGGTGTTAATGAATTACCAATGAGTGTAATGATTTCAAAAGAATCTGGAAAAGCAGCATTTACTGTTAGAAAGCATGGACCATCATCTACTGGTTTGTTCAATGTTCCAGTTGGAGGACAAATTGGAATTCGTGGCCCCTACGGAAATTCCTTTGATGTAAAAGAAGGAAAGCTTTTGCTAGTTGGTGGTGGGACAGGACTTGTCCCAATGATGCGATTACTTACTTTTGTAAAACCAACTGATGATGTAACTGTTCTAATGGGTGCAAAATCCAAAGACGAAGTTTTCTTTGAGGCTTTATCAAATGAACTATTGGCAAATAATCCACACCGTGTGATTGTTTCAACTGATGATGGCAGTTATGGTGAGAAAGGATTTGTTACAGATATGGTTGAAAAATTAGTCAGTGAAAACCATTTTGATGCTGTGTATGTCTGTGGTCCTGAAATAATGATGTACAAAACAGTCCAGTCTGCTCATTCAAGAAATATCTTTGTTCAAGCGAGTCTTGAGAGAATGATGAAATGTGGAGTTGGAATTTGTGGTAGTTGCTGTGTGGGCGAGGATCTTGTCTGCCGAGATGGAACTGTCTTTGATGGGGAACATTTGTCTACAAACAAGGAATTTGGCCATTTACACAGGAACAAGGCTGGAATTTTAGAAAATTATTAGGTTTGACTAGCAAGGTTTAAAATAAATCAGAAAATTATTTTCATGAAGGGTATGGGTACACCAAAAATCGTTTTAACTGCTGATAGAACTCTGATGTCTCCATATCGGGGATTGTCACTTGCAACATTTTTCGGATGTGCACCTGCACTTGATCCTAATAGAGACAAAAACAGTTTTTGGTACAAGATTCTTGGAAATCAAGTAACTCCTAAAATTCTATTTGATTTCATCTGTAATTGGTCACCTGATATTGATGGTGTCGCAAAATATGCTCCTTATGGATTAAGAAAATTAGAAGCTGGTTTGTTACGTGATGGTTTCTCTCGAAAAGATGTAGTTATCGCTCATCCAAATCACATTGAAAAATTTATTGGACCTGAAACTGAAGTAATTGGAACTTATGAAATGGATCCACTTGGAATGGGTCCTGTTACTATGACATTTACTTATGGCAGAAAACAAACATCATATGATGAATTTTACAATGCAGAATTACATCATAGAATAAAAGCTGCCAAAGCAAGAACTGGAAGTAAAGCCAAAGTAATTTCTGGTGCATCTGGAACTTGGCAGTACAACTATGATCCAGCAAAAATTGAAGAATTTGGAATCTATGCAATACTAGAAGGAGAGCTTGGAGGTATTGCACCTGAAATTGATGGACATGCTGGTCGATTCTTTAACTATTTGATCAACGGTGATTTTGAAAACATGGACCCATTCAGAAAGAGAAGTGATTTCAAGGTTAACATTAAAGAATTTGAAAGAGAAGGAAAAAAAATTCACGGAAGATTTGTAAACTTCTGGGACAGACCAGAACTAGATGAAATTCCTGACATTGTAGAGCCAAGTATGCATGGTATGGTAGAGGTAATGCGTGGTTGTGGTAGGGGATGTAAATTCTGTGATGTTACACTAAGATCATTAAGATACTATTCACCAGAAAAAGTGAAAAAAGAAATTGAAGTTAACATAAAGAAAGGTGGTTCAAAGTCAGCATGGATTCACAGTGATGATATTTTCGTTTATGGTATGGATCCTAGAACTGCAAAGGGCATGGAGCCAAACAGAGAAGCATTAGAGGAACTATTTACAGCAATCATGTCTACTGGTGTTGAACATACAAATCCAACACACGGAACATTGGCAGGTGCAATAGCTGATGAAAAACTAATTCCAAATCTATCAAAAATTATGAAAGCAAGCCCAGATAACATGATCGGCATTCAAGCAGGATTTGAAACAGGAAGTCTTAGATTAATTGGTAAATATGCTGATAGAAAACTAGCACCATATGATCCATCTGAATGGCACTGGGTTGTCAAAGAAGGTGTGAAAACTTTGAATCAAGATTATTGGATTCCTGCATTTACATTAATTATGGGACTAGACAACGACGAAACTCCTGAGGATTCTTGGGAAACTATACAATTGCTAAGTGAGTTAGAACAAGAACAACCTGATTCAATGTTTACAGCTACTGCTTTGACATTTGTTCCTATTGGATTACTAGAAAAATCTGATTTCTTCCATATTGGAAATGAAATGACTCCTGCACAATTGGGAGTTCTTTACAAGACATGGCAGCACAATTTCAAATATGGTATTCAAAAATTCATGACTAAGACTGGTGCTAAAGGTCCTCAGAGATACTTTTTCAATGCTATAGCCAGATCTCTTGGCGGTGTGCCTCTAGGTGCAATGGAGAAATATGCTCGTAGAAAGAGTAAGGAGCACGAAAAAGTCATAGAGACTGTAAAGGCAAAGTACTGGTAGTATCCAAATACATAAATTCACTAATTCCTATTTTTAATCATGGCAACACACGGTTCACTTACCAAAGCAGGTAAAGTTAGAGGACAAACACCAAAGGTTGAAGGTAGAAAAATCGTAGGTACTAGTTCTAGTGTTGGAAACAAAAGTAACTTCAAGAAAAGATTTGTTCTAGGAAGATTCCCTGGTCAAAACAAACCTGGACAGAGAAGAAAGAGACGATAATCAATTTTTAGTAAAAATTAATCATTTTACGATCATTTTCTTAAACAATAACCTTATAAAGTACTGGTACCGTACTATACGGTATGGTAGAAGATTTAAGATTAGATAGTTTAGAGGGCGTAGGTCCTGTAACTACAAGAAAATTATCCGATGCAGGTGTCCACAACGTCATGGATCTCATCGTTAGAGGTCCTGTTGAAATTGCAGAAATTACTGGAATGGAAAAGGATACTGCAGAAAAAATTGTCAACAAAGCCCGACAACATCTTGTTGAAGGTGGATTAATTGCCAAAGATTTTGTTAGTGCAAGTGAAATTTACAAGTATAGACAAAGTATTGGTAAAATTACTACTGGAACTAATTGTCTTGATACTTTGTTTGATGGTGGTATTGAAACTCAAGCTCTAACAGAAGTTTATGGAGAGTTTGGTTGTGGAAAAACACAGTTTGCACATACCATGTCTGTGATGGTTCAAAAAAGTAAAGAAGAAGGTGGACTTGAAGGTTCTGTATTATACATCGACACTGAAAATACTTTCAGACCTGAAAGAATTGTATCTATTGCACAAGCTCATGATATGGATCCTGAAAAAGTTTTAGATAATATCATAGTGGCCCGTGCATATAACAGTGCACACCAAGTATTAATCTTAGAAGAAGCCGGTCCCGTAATTGAAGAAAACAATGTTAAACTAATTGTTGCTGATTCTGCAGTTGGATTGTTCCGTGCTGAATATCTTGGAAGAGGAACATTGTCTGTAAGACAACAAAAGCTAAACCACTTTGTTCATTTGTTGTCAAGAATTGCAGAAACATACAACTGTGCTGCAATTGCAACAAACCAAGTTATGGCATCCCCTGATGTCTTCTTTGGAGATCCAACTAGACCAATTGGTGGAAATGTAGTTGCACATACTAGTACATACAGAATCTACTTTAAGAAATCAGGCAAGAAACGAATTGCCAGAATGGTTGATAGTCCTCACCATCCTGAAGAAGAAGTAATCTTTGCTCTTGGTGATGCAGGTGTTATAGATCCTGAAGAAGCTGAGAAAAAGACGAAAAAGACTACAAAAAAAGCAACTACCAAAAAGGCAAAGGCGTCTAAGGTAGAGGCTACTGTAGAAACACCAGAGGTAGAGGCTACTGTAGAAACACCAGAGGTAGAGGCTACAACAAAAGCAGAACCAGACGATTCTGAACCCATAGAAGAGTAAAATCTCTTTTCTCCTAATTTTTACTCTTTTTGATTTTCTTTCATTAAATCACTAAATTATAAAATATGCCATCTGTGAATCTGTAATACATCATGACAGATCTTTATAGACTACTTCCAGAAGAGATGGAACAACTAGTAATTGATATGGGTTATCCAAGATATAGGGCAGATCAAATTTTACTTCCATTATACTACAAATTCCCAAAAGAACTTGATGATATTCCACAACTTCCTAAAAAATTGAGAGAAGAATTAACTGCTGCAGGTTACACAATTGGTTCTGCAAAAGAAACTCATCGTGTGGTAAGCGAAGATGGAGATACTACAAAACTTCTACTAAATCTTACTGATAACAATTCTGTAGAAACTGTTCTGATGCAATATGATCCATCTAAAATTGGTGGACATCCACGTTCTACAATTTGTGTTTCAACTCAAATTGGATGTGCCATGGGTTGTGTATTTTGTGCAACAGGTCAAATGGGTTTTGAAACTAATCTAAAGGCAGAACATATTGTATCGCAAGTAATACACTTTGCAGAAATACTTCAGCAGAGAGGTGAACATGTAACAAATTTAGTTTTTATGGGTATGGGTGAACCTATGGCAAATTATGATGAAATGATTAGGGCTGTTAGAATTTTAACACATGACAGAGGATTTGGTTTGGGTCAAAGACATATCACCATCTCTACAATTGGTATCAAATCTGGAATTGAGAAACTTGCTGAAGAAAATCTTCAGATAGGTTTGGCAATTTCTCTACATGCTCCAAATAATGCATTGAGAAAAACACTAGTTCCTACTGCCACACCAAATTCAGTAGAAGAAATTATAGAAATGGGTAGAAATTATTTTAAAAAAACTGGTCGCCGAGTAACTTTTGAATATGCTCTAATGGCTGGAATTAATGATTCACCTGAAATTGCAAAAGAATTGGCTATTCTTTTGAAAGGTAATGGCTCACATGTGAATTTGATTCCAATTAATCCAACGGCTGGTGATTTTAAGCGTCCATCCGAAACAAACGTACTTGAATTTGAACGAATTTTAACCAAGGCGGGGATTAATTGTACAATCAGAATTGAAAAAGGTACTGAAATTTCAGCTGCATGTGGGCAGCTAAGAACCGATCTTATTGGATAAATTTGAGCGAATCTTGTTCTAAGTCTTAAAATAGGGCTTTCCAAGGTTTTACACTAAATGGCAACTAAGAAATCCCATGGTCGTTCACATGGTTTTAAGCATAAATCTAGATCTGTAATGAAGAAAAAGGCCCCTAGAGGAGTCTCATTTTTGTTACGTGAATACCAAGAAGGACAACAAGCACTTGTCATTATTGATCCAAGACAGCATAAAGGACTACCTCATAGAAGATACCACGGTAAAGTAGGTGTCATTACAAATGTTGGTAGAAGGGCAATTACACTTGATGTAAAATTAGGTGATAAATCGAAAACCTTAATCACTAGATTGGATCACATTAAACCATTCGGTGTATAATATGGAAGAAGTAAAAAAGAAACAAGCAATTTCTCTTTCAGAAGTTAAAGAAATTTTAGGCAAAGTTGATGTTGAAGAGATGGATCAAATTCAACGTTGGACCTATGATTATGTTTCAAAATTTGTATCAACTGAATCAAAAGATGCAAAAGAAATGAAAAAACAACTCATCAAAGAATGTGAATTAACAGAGGATGAAGCTGTAGAAATAGTAAACATTAGACCCACAAGTTTAGCTGAGTTACGTTCTTTCACCTTTGGTTGGAAAAAATTAATTCTTGCTGAAACCCTAGAAAAAATGCTCAAGATAATCAAGGAGCATTCGTAAGTTTTTAGGAGTAATCAATTTTGTATAGGGCACAACCCCCACCTCGAAAGTATGAGGAACATGCGTATGTTTTAGATTTTAACTCTAGAGGAAAATCAACAACTGTTAGAGGAAGAGATGGAATCATAATTACAGCAATAGGGGAAGATAGACTTACTTTACTAGAAGTTCTAGGAATTCCCAATTCTACGTTTGAGATTGGTGAAAAAATCTATATCGGAAAAGAAGGAAGAACTAAAGTCTTATCCGTATTAGGAAAGATGGAATATGATAAAATTTCATCATCTGCTCAAAGTGAATTAGATTCAGTGATAGAAAAAATTGTTACAAATAATGAATCAAAATTTGTTGGATATCTAAATAATGCACAACCACTAACTCCTAGAATTCATGCCCTTGAATTAATTCCTGGGATTGGAAAGACCTACATGAAAACAATGCTTGAAGAAAGAGAAAAGAAAAAGTTTGAAAGCTATCAAGATTTACAAGAGCGTGTTGGATTTAAGGAGCCAATTAAACACATCTCTGAACGAATAATGGATGAAATTTCAGGCGAAAGTAGAATGAATCTCTTTGTTAAGAGATGATAAAACGAAAAAAACTTGGGCAACATTTTCTGAACTCTAATTCTATAGCAAAATCAATTGTTTCAGAGGCAAAAATCACAAAAAATGATATTGTCTATGAGATTGGAATCGGTCAGGGAATTTTAACACCACTTTTGTGCAAAAAAGCCAAGAAAGTTATCTCAATTGATTTAGATGAATCATTAGTTCAAAATGCAAAATCCAAATTTTCTGAGATTGATAATTTAGTCTTAAAACATGGTGATGGCTTTAAAATCTCAGAATCTTTTACTGTTTTTGTATCCAATCTTCCTTATTCTAGGAGTAAGGAGGCAGTGGAATGGTTAGCTCAAACCTCTTTTTCTCATGGTGTAATCATGGTGCAAAAAGAATTTGCTGATAAATTACTTGCAAAATCATCAAAACAAAGAAAGGCCATTAGCATTATTGCCACAAATGCATTTGAAATCACTGCTATCTCCAAAGTAGGAAAAAATAATTTTACCCCTCCACCAAAGATTGATTCAATAATTCTAAAAATTGTTAAAAAGAATAACTTGGAAAAAGATCTAATTCAAACAATAAATAAAATTTTTTCATATCGGAGAAAAACTGTTAAAAATATTCTAAAACAATTCAATAAAGAGTCTATAATAGATAAGCGTGTAGATGATCTTTCAGGAGATGAAATAGTTAATCTTGCAAACAAAATACTTGAAAAATGAGGAGTATCCTCCTTCTGAGGATACCTTCTTTATAGTTGAAAACATTGAGAATGAACAAGGCAATTTTGCTTTAGATGTTGGAAGTGGTTCTGGCTATCTTACAAAACTCTTGTCTGAGAATTTTTCATTGACTGTTGGAACTGATATCAATTTTGATGTTTTAAAAAAACAGACTTACAAAACAGAAAATTTGATTTGTTGTAATGGCTCTGATGCTATCAAAATAAAATTTGATTTTATTGTCTGTAATTTACCGTATCTAGCTACAGATAAAATCATAGATATCGCAACAGACGGAGGAGAAGAGGGATTTGAAATCCCTAAAAAAATATTTGATTCTGTAATTGAAAATATGGCCAAAAATGGAAAATTTGTTTTTGTTACATCGTCATTGTCAAATTACCAAAAACTAATTGATTATGCTCAAAAATTAGGCTTGAAAACACGAATTATAGCAAAAAAGAAACTTTTCTTTGAAGAGTTAATTCTTGTAGAATCTAGATTCTAATTATTTTCTGAGATTCTCTTTTGCGTATGTGATTATTGCATCAGTCATCTGTGTGGTTGATGCATCCCCACCAATATCCCATGTTACTGCTTTCCCTTCATTAATCACTTGTTCTGTTGCAGCAAAGATTGCATCTCTGATTTCTCTTTCACCCATATAGTCTGCCATCCATGCACCTGATAGAACAGTTGCAGTTGGATTAACTTTGTTTTGTCCTGCAAATTGTGGGGCACTACCATGTGCTGCTTCAAACATTGCATACTTGTCTCCAATATTTGCAGAATATATCAATCCAATTGAACCAACCAGTGCTGATGCAAGTTCAGAAATAATATCCATAAATAAATTGGTACTTACTAATACAGAACCATTAAACTGCTCAGTTGCAATTACCATTTGCTGAGCCATATTGTCAATGTAAATTTCAGATAGTTCAATTCCAGTTCCTTCCACTGACTTTTGTGCTTCATCCCAAAATATTCCATCAGTCTGTTTTAGAATATTTCTTTTTGTGATTGCAACCATTTTTTTCATGTTGAATTTGTTTGCCCAATCTACTGCAGAATTAAGCAATCTTCTACTTCCTTGTCGTGTAATCTTTCTAATTGCAATTGCGGCATCATCTGTAATTTTTGCCTCTACACCTGTATAGAGTCCCTCAGTTGCTTCTCTAAAACATACACAATCAAGTTTTCTATTTGGTGTTAATCTATCATAAGTTTTAGTTGGTCTGATATTTGCATAAAGATCAAATTTTTGCCTTAATGTAACTGCTACACTTCTAGGTGCACCAGGTACTGGTATTGTTGTTGTTGGCCCCTTGAAGCAACAATCTGCCTCTTCTAATGTCTTCATGGTTGAATCAGGAATGTATGATGCATCTTTTCTGCCATTTTTATCCCATTGTTCTGATCCTGCTTCACATAGAATGATCTCAGATTGAAAGTTACACTCCTTTAGAACTTTTAACATTGAATCGACAACTTCCGGCCCTATGCCATCTCCTCTCATTACTGCAGCCTTTTTACTCAAAACTGCAAGGATTTGCTGTGTTTATTATTTAATCCTACCTTGAATCTGAAATAATATCTAAATATTTTCTATAGAGATGATTTAATACCTTATTTGAGAAATATAACTAAAATGCAAATAGTTCAAATCTCTGACCTACATGTTGGTTCTCAATTTTTACAAGAGAAATTTGATCTCATGGTTGAGGAAGTAAATGAGCTAAATCCTGATGTCATCATAATTACTGGTGATTTAACTAATGAGGGATTGATGAATGAATATGAAAAATGCAAATCTCTTTTATCCAAATTTAAAACAAAAAAAATTATTACTATTAGTGGAAACCATGATTATCGAAATACTGGCTATTTGTTATTCAAAAAATTCTTTCCCTTTGAAACCGTAAATGAACTAGATGATGATGTTGTATTAGTTACAGTAGGTACTGCTAGACCAGATAGAAATGAGGGTGAAGTGGGATATAGACAAAACTTGTGGTTGGAGAGAACAATGAAAAAATACAAAGATAAAGTAAAGATTGTTGCAATGCATCACCACTTGATTGCAATTCCTGATACCGGTTCTGATCAGCTAACTGTTGTCGATGCAGGTGATGTACTTCGAACTGTTTTAGATTCTAAAGTTGATGTGGTTTTGTGTGGACATAAACATAGACCATGGGCATGGAACTTTGGAACACTCACTGTTGTAAATGCTGGAACTGCTACATCTGAGCGAGTTCGCGGATTTTTCGAAAACACATACAATATTCTGACAATCTCAAACAAAAAAGTTCATGTGGATCTGAAAATTGTAGGTGGAAAAAGACTCCCGATTGATGAAATTGTTAATAATCATAGCCAATTTAGTGACGAGTGAATTTATTTACAGATAACTTCTAGGGCTCTTTATGCGGGGATCGCCTAGCCTGGTAGGGCGTAGGATTGCTAATCCTATGTCCGCAAGGACACGGGGGTTCAAATCCCCCTCCCCGCGCCATTAAAACTTAATAGACCGATTTGCAAAGTTTTCTTATGGGACGAAGAAAAACACAAAAAATTATTCGTACTGGTCCAAAAAATGCCACTACTGGAATGTGTCCTATTTGTAAAACAATTGGTAAAATTTTCATTCTTGGCTCACCTGGTGAAGAGAGAGCAAAGTGTGAAAAATGTCGTCAAGAATTTGAATTATAGTTCAAAAAGCTAACCTGACCATCAAAAAATTTACCCATAACTTTTTAAGACAATTTTTTTCAAATAGATAAACATGAGTTCAGAAGCTGAAACCATCTACGAGAGAGTTGCAAAACTTGAAGACGAAATTGCATTGCTCAGAAGCGAAGTTGATATTCTCAAACGAGCCCTAAGAAACAAAATTGCACGTCATGAAATCTCAATGATCAAAAAAGGATCTGATGTTGATTCTATAATTGATTAATTTTTTGTCTTTATACTTCTAATCAATTCTAAAATAAAATCTACATCTTCCGCGTTTGGGGTGATCTCTAAATATTTATTCAAATATTTTAACGCGATTTCAGAATTTTGCATTCTTTCTTCTAAAATTCCTTTGTCTCTAATATCTTCAGGTGATTCAGGTTCAATTGCTAAAACCATGTTAACGCACCTTAATGCTTTTTCATAAACAAACGATTGAACATAGGAATTTTTTAAATTCCTTGTTAGTCTGATTAGTATTTGTTTTGATGTTACTTCATCTAGAAATTCGGGCTGAAATTCTAATTGTCCGCCATAGTTTGCATCTAGAATATCTTGAAGATCATCTACATCAAGTAACCGCCCATCATAAAATGGATCTAAAATCATCTCTTCATTGTATTTTACCAGAATATGACTGGGAAATCCTACTATCTTAAGATCCAACCCAATGAACTTTGCAATCTCTACATATAGAATTGAAATAGTTATTGGAAGACCTGTTTTTTTATCGATTACTTCGTTTAAAAAATTATTTTTTGGATTATAGTAATCATCATCATCTCCGCTAAATCCTAACTTTTCAAAAAGATGTTCATTTAACATTGATATCAAGTATGTTGGATTTTTAACATCACTGATTGTTTCTTTTAGAGATTTTCCAATTCGATTAATTTTATTGATATAATCATTTACATCAAGATCTGGATATTCTAAAATCTGTGAAAATTTTAAACATTTTTCAACCAAGTTAAAGTTTGGATTATTTACAAAAGATAGCCATTCTGCCACTAATGGATCAAACTTTTCTTCCAATTATTACAAACTCAGTTTATTGAGATACAGTTGAGGATCCTTGAGTTCTCTCGTATTAGGTGGTACTTCTATCATTTTTTTGAAGGCATCCTTGCCTAGTTTATCATAAATTATTTTTGTAAAGTCTTTGCCCATACTCTTTCTAACTTGGTATGTTGAAAAATCAGTTCCCATAAAGGTTGAGAGATAATTTTGAAAATCTTGATCATCCTTTAAGATATTTTCAATTGCAAATGCTGCCATTCCCTCCATCGCAGTAAATGCTGCATGATGCTGTTGAATTGGAACAAGCCATTTTTTGTAAATTTCTAAAAGTTCTGGAATTGATTCCCCAATCTTTGGATCAATTTCTACATGTGTAAATGTCATAACGTCTGGTCCAATTTGCTCAATCAAGAAGTGATCTGGATTCAAAAAGAAAAACAAATTAGCTTTTTTTGCAAATGGGAAATCATCTGGGACTGCTTGTAATTGGCAATACTCTGAGAGTTTGTTAATTGTTTGAGTATCTAATGATAAGATAATTTCTGCTAACTCTTCATTAATTTTGTTTACTTCTGTTGCAGCATTTTTGTTAACCTGCTGGAGATTTTCTTGAGCAGAATGAATTAATTCTTCAAGTACTGTCATCTTTACTGCTCCAAGATATCCTGAATTCACATTTTCAAATCTTGACTCATATGGCTCACCCTGTTTGTGAAGAACAATTTGTGGATATCTTGACAAAATGAATTTGTTTAAATAAATTACTGAATCAAGATAGTCCCCATACGTTGTTGTGATTTTAGAAATATACTGAATTGCATATGTTGAATATACTAAATATTTGGCAGTGTCTTGCTGCATTAGTTCAGCAATTTTTTTCAAATCCTCTTTAGCAACTGCATTAAATAATTCTGCAACAAATTCTTTTGATTCTTTATCTGCAAAAACTTTGGAACCCTTTACTCTCTTTAATTCAGCCAACTCTGGAAATTTCAATACTAAATTATCTGGAACTTTTACTCCTAGGAATTCTTCCACTTTATTTTTAAAATCTGGAAATATTGAATTTGCAATTTCATCTAGTTCTGCAAATTTTACTTTATTTGCAATGTCATCTTTGGCTTTAACTGCTAATTCGATAATTTCCTTTTCTTCGTTTAATTCAACTGATAATTGCCCAAATAGAGCCTCAGCAAATTCTTGAAATTCACCCATTTTGCATAAAATCCTGAAATACTCCATTTAAGATTATCTTGATTTTTCTTATCAAAGAAATTATTAATTCAAAAATCACTGTTCTGTTATCCGAATATGTTAGAATCTAGTCTTGAATATTTTAGATGTGTAAGGTGTAGTTCTAAATTAGAATTAAACATATTCAAAGAATCAAAAGAAATTATTGAAGGAATTTTAGAATGCAAAAAATGTCACGAACAATTTCCAATTATTGATAAAATTCCTATATTATGGGATGATTTTTCTTTATACCTTTCATCACGAAAAAAATTAGGAGGAAAACTATACCAATTAATTGAAAATCAAAATTTAAAGAAATTCTGTAAGAGTTCATTGTCAAAAACCAATAAAACAAATGATGATAGAACTGAACTTGAAGAAAGATGGACAAGGATTTATCAAAATAGCAAATCTTCAAAATTCTATTCTGAAATTAAAAAGGATATTGGTTCACTAAAAAAATCTGAGCTTGCTTTAGAGTATGGCTGCTCTATTGGAATAATGACTTCCTTTTTAGCTGAATCTCATAGAATAGTTTTTGGAATTGATAGGTCATTTTCTGCTTTAAGAATTGCAAAAAAATCTTACAAAAATAATCTTGAATATGTTGTAGCTGATTTTTTGTCTCCTATATTTGGCAAATCAAAGTTTGATCTAGTTTTAGCTCTTAATGTCTTAGAATTGGTAGAACCTGTAAAGTTTCTAAATCATATTTCAAAGCAAATCACTAGTGGTGATTTTATAATCAGTGATCCATATGATTTTGATAGGGGAATTAATTCTGTCAAAAACCCATTAAATGAAAAAACATTACGCACGAATTTGGAGAAATTGGGATTTAAAATAAACCCAAAAACTAAAGCCCCCTCTAGCATTCCTTGGATTTTAAAACTCAATCCACGTGCGACATTAAATTATGACGTTGATTTGATACTTGCTAAAAAATAGAATTACTGTAACTAATTTTACATTTCAACTTTGGCGTTCTTTGATTGCTCCTTTAATTTTTTGAACCATGATTTTGTTTTAGTATTAATTTCACTCATCAATTCATCCATCTCTTTTTGATAAAGTTCATCTACATTAGTCACAGATGATGCTAATTTTTTCCAATTAATAAACAACTGTATGACAAACTAAATCAAATCTTTCCAAATTCCTTGAAATCCATCACTTGGAACTACTGAAACAATTTTGATCTTACCTAATGGAACTAAATCTTGTCTCTTATCATAGTATGTGTATTCTCCTTCCTTATCTGGATAGATAGTGATTATATCTTGTTGACCTGGTTCTAGTAATTCTGTTTGTACATTGAATCCTTCAATGTATAGTCTATGCTGAGTTGTGCCATTATTCAAAACAGTTAGAATGTATGCAAATGATGTTCTTGATAATAATGTGGGATTTGAATCTCCTTTGACTCCTTTAATTCCTCTCACTTGAGTTTCTCCATTGACTTCTTCAAAAACTATTGTCTGCTCTACTGTTTCTGCCCAAAAAATTTCAACATGCCGTACATTTCCTTGTCCTACAAATCCTATCATTACAACTAATCCTATCACTCCTACTATCATGGCAGTAATTACCAAAATTTTATCATTTGACTTCAATTTTATAAAATAACTTGTCGTTTCTCCTTAAAGAAACTAGAGACAATATTCATTCTTATAATTTAGTAGAATATACAAAAAAGGCTAATTCTATCCACATGAATTACATTCAAATTTCTTTTTAGATTGATGAGCTTTTTCCATATGTCGTAACGTTCTTTGTGAATCTGAAAATTCCATGTTACATTTTGGGCAAATATTGCCAACTATGATTTCTTTTTTACGACCAAACAAGCCCATTATTTTTTTGTGAGTTATTTACAATAAAACTCTTTTACCTGTTGAAATTTATGCCAAATTTGCTAATTTGAGAAAAATAGAGTCTCAATAAGAAATAGGAATTAATTTAAGAATCAAAAATCGCTGTTTTTTATCATGGTAAATTATTTTATAAATAAAATAAAACGTGTTTCAAGTAGGCCCTCTAAATGTGTGAATTGCAATGGATTTGATATTAAAGATGATGCAGTTTTAGCTACCATTGGTCCTTCTGAAGCAAATGCAGACTATGTCTCTTCTATCTTATGTCTTTCATGTGAAACCCTGATGATAATTACTACTCATTCAGAATTAGTCGTTGGAATTCATCATTCTGTTGGAAATCAGGTAACTATGCGTAACTCTTAACAAAATAAGAAAATTCATCAAAAAGAACAACAATGAAATACTAAAATCACACATAATCAAATATGGCATCAATCTTTATTATTCCAATTCTTATCGTTACAATAATTGGATTATCTAGTTATCTTGCTTATCGATTTTTAATTTATGATTTGTATTGTAAAAGATCTATCAATAAATCTCTCCAAAAATATAACATCAAAAAAACTCCCTCTCAAATTATTAAAGAATACTATGAAAACAAAGGTGAAGAAATATCAAATCAAGATATCAAAAATCTTGAAAAAAATTATAGACAAAATGAACCTGAACAATTTCTTGCAATGTATGATGCAATTAGAGACTATCAAAAAGACAAAGAAAATAAGTAATTTATTTAATTATCTAAGGTTTTATTGGAATTTGAATAAATGGTGTTCCACCTTCACCCACTACTAGCGGTAACTTGCCATCCCATGCTTGTGTCTTTAACCAATCCAAATAGTTTGGATTCTCAGCTAATGCTCTGTTAATTATGGCAATTGCTTCTGCTTCACCTTTGGCTTCTGCTATGTTTGCATTTGCTTTACCTACGGCATTTGCTTCTATTTGTCTTGCTTCGACTTCAATTCTTTTCAAGTCATTTTCTGCTCTAAGTGCATTTTGCTCTGCTTCTACTTTGGATTCAATTGCAGATGCAAATAATGCAGAGAATTCAAAATCTGTAATTGAAATGACTTCTGTTACAACATTAAATTGATTTAATCTCTCTCTTATGGAAAACTCGATATCTTGTTTAACAAGAGGTCTTTTTGTAATTAGTTCTTCAGCATTATAATTTGCAGTAACTTGTTTTACTGTTTCTTCTATGGCTGGTTGAATTACTCTATTTTCATAATCGAGTCCTAAATTTTTGTATAGTGTATGAACTTGTTCTTTATCTGGATGGTAATTGACAGTTACCGTTGTTTCTACTGTTTGAAGATCTCTTGATGCACTTCTAGCTTCACTTGCATATTTGAGCGTACGAACTTCAATATCTATAACTTCATCTTGGAATGGGACTACAAAATGTATTCCTTCTTCAAGTGGAGGCTGTGATAGATCAACTGCATTCCAGTGTAATAGAACTCCTCTATGACCTGCATCTACGATTTTAACTGATGCAGATGCTACTACTCCAATAATTATTAAAATAACAATTGCAACTGCAACTCCTTTTGCTGCACTCATATTCACATTAACTTTAGGAGATTGATACTTTGACAATTAACAATAATTGGTATTTACTACTTTTATACCATCTCATATGGGATTTGTAGGCATTAGAATTTGAGACTCTTAACAAATTTATGCCATATCTGTGTCTAATGAGTAATGGCAGAGCCTAATTTTTCTTGGATTTATCTAATAATTTTCTTGGCAATTCCACTAGCTAGAATTATTCCTCGACTTTTAGCAAAAAAAGGCATAGGCAAAAAATTCTCTCAACCGCCACCACAAAATGACATCCAATCAGGATTTACTGAAAACAACTACAATGTATCAGAAACCAAAAAGATAGAATCCCCTAAACCTCAATCTAAAAATGATCTTGTTTTAGGTACACTAAACAGAGGCTCAAAAACATTTGAGAGCATTCAAAAAAATACTGGTTTAGATGGCCAGGAACTTGATTCTATCTTGGAAGATTTGGAGAAAAATGGATTGCTAAAGGTAGTTCATAAACAAGGCTTGCTTGGTCCTAAAACAGAACTTTATCCTACTGATAAAGGGTTTAAGCAATATTACTCTTAAATCCACTGTATTTTTGAAGCCATTCTATTATGTAGAGAATATTTTGACAGCCATTTTATCATCAGCTGTTTAATTTTTTAAATTTTGCAAAGCTTAAGTGCACTAGAAATGATAAAACTCATGTCAGAAAATGTAAAAGAGTTTTGTCTTGATTGTGAAACTGCTTTGGAATTGACTATAGATGGTCAGAAAAAAAAGCCATGCCCTAAATGCGGAGCATATAGAAGAAAGAGAGAATACTCTGATTAAATCTGAATATTGATTTTTAATTTTTCATTAATACTTTCAATTACTTTTGAAATTACAGTTGGACTATATGAAAAGAATCCTTGGTATTCATCATTTCCCATATCCTCTGCCACTAGCCCGAATGGACCCTTTGGACCCCTTGTAACTACTATCCACATATCTGAAATATTTGTACCATCACAACTAACTACTTCTGTAGATTTTGGAGGTTGTGGAGCAAGTAAAGGATTATTGAAATTACCAATCACCCATGCCTTTGGTATTTTTTGAAGAATTTCTGTATAACGATCTTTGACGTACTTGTATCTCTCACCTGTTTCAAATGTTGCCAAAAGTGGTGCGTTATATTTTACTGCATAATTTTCAAGTAAAATGCTTAATCTGTATAGTTCCTTTCTGCCTTCTTTAAAATTAACATAACCTGCATCAATGTATTCACTTAGTTTCCATAAGACGTTATGATCAGTAAGATCAGTTAGTTTTGTATCTGCGAGTCCTGAAAAATGTGACCATATTTCTTGTATGAAACTGGTATATTGCTGACTCATATCATTCTAAAGTTGTTTTGATATATAACCTGTGATAAATTATACACCTAGTGCTAAATTATACATCTAGTGTTAATTTTATTGTTTTAGTTTATTGAATATTGAATTTAGTTCCTAGTTCCTTACCCATCACTTTTAGAACATGTCTGGTTACATTTGGATTTAGGGTAAAAAATCCTCTAAACTTCCCATCTTCATATTCTTCTGCAATCAAACCAAATGGTCCGTAAGGGCCTCTAGTAATAACACTCCATACATTGGATAGGGGTGTATTTTTACAATTAATTATGTTGATTTTATCTGGAGTCTGTAACTTGGTTTTGCCATAATCTGCAACAACCCAAATTTTTGGAATTTTATCAATTAATTTCTGGTATCTTTTTTCAACAAATTTGTATCTGGCAATTTCTTCAAAAGTTGCAAGTAATGGCTGGGCGTTATCTTGAGCATGTTTCTCAATCAATTTGCTGATATGGTAAAGTTGTTTTCTTTCAGCATGAAAATTATGATACCCTGCTTCGATAAATTTTTCCATATCCCACATCTGAAGCTGTGATGGATCATCATCATGCCACTCTGCAAGCTGAGGAAATTCTTCCCAAACTTCGCCTACAAACCCTGCATATGGTCCAACCATGGTATTCCTAAATCCAAAATCAGATATAAGTTAATCTTAATTTTATGAAATCAAGATTTTTACAAATTGTTTTTATTGTGTATGATACTAAATATCTCATGGGACGATACGAGAAAGTTCTAAACATGTTGATGGATTATGATGAGTCTATACGACTTGCCGTAATTAGCAATACCTCTGGAGACATTTTATGGAATTCTAAAAGAAAAGATGCAAAACTTCAAGTCCCTTTGGCTGAAACTAAAAAGGCCCTCAAGCGTGAATCTGAGGATTGGGTTGACAGATGCAAAGCAGCTGATCGTAATGCACTTGGTGCACCACTATACCACATTACATCTTTTGAGAAAACAAAAAGAGTAACTCTTCCAATTGATGCATTTCATCTCTTGTTTATGAGCGTGGATAACACTCCTATGAAAAATACAAAGAAGAAGAGCTATGGCAAATTAGTTGAAATGGGAAAAATATTGTCTATAGTCGATTTTGTAAATACTTTTGAATAGATGACATATTCACTATTTTCACTATAAAATCAGGATTCAAAATTATATTTAACACTAGAATCTTTTTTTGTAATATTTATTAACACAAATTTACCATAAAGATTGTGGACAAATACGAAAAGCTTCTAAACATGATTATGGATTTTAACGAAGATATTAGATTTGCAGCAGTTGCTGACAGTAATGGTGAAATTTTGTGGAATAGTCAAAGAGATGGATTGAAAAATCTTGTTGCACCTTCAGAAACTAAACAAACTCTAGTGAGAGCACTTCATGGATGGAAAGATAATGCTAATGTAAAAAATTACATCGGTTCAGGATTATACTCGATTGCATCTTATGAGAAAATAAAAAGAATTACTGTTCCTTTGGATAATGGCAAATTATTATTTTGTACCATGAGTAATACCCCACTAACAAAAACCAACATTAATAGAAAAAAAAGTTATGGTCATCTTGCTGACATGGGCAAGATTTTATCAATTGTTGATTTTATAAAATCTCAAAAATAATCTCACTTTGTTTAGAATTTGTTATTGGTTAAAATTAAAACTAAAATTTAATTTCTAATTCCCCAACCCAAATCTACTAGTTTCTGTATTGAAGATACTTTAACACATGCGGGCATTTGATTACTTGCTTTGATGATGAGGCTCAATCCATCATTACATGATACACTTTGAATTGGAATTCCTAACTGTGTTTGTTTGAGAGGAGAGGGAACACTACTTTCTGGATGTACATTGTTTTCTAAGGGGACAATTCGTAATATTCTATCGTCATTATGTACGGGATTTCCCCTGCCATCTTGATTACTAGTTAGAATATACAAATTTCCATCAGGACCCATGCTGACATTACGTAGTCTTCCATACTCTCCTACAAGTAAAGCATTACTGCTAACTGTTTGATTATTTTCTAAATCTAAATCAAGTACTCTCAAGTGATTTCCACGAAGTGTTGCAACAAAATACTTTCCGTACCAATCTGAAATATTATCTGAATCATAAAAACTCGTTCCAGATGGTGCCCATGTATCATCACCTGTATGTATAATTGGATTCTCTAGTCCTTCACTTGTTTCATCACCTATTACATCAGGCCATCCATAGTTTTTACCAGAAAATATTACATTGATTTCATCATGTGCATCTCCTCTTTCTCCTGACGGACCATGCTCACTTGCAACTAGTATGTCACTATCTGGATGCCAATCGATTCCTTGTGGATTTCTATGTCCATATGAAAAAATAGCAGAGTCTTCAAATGGATATCTTTAGGTATTGTTCCGTCTGAATTAATTCTTAGAATTTTTCCTGCAAGTGAACTCAAGTCTTGTGATAGATTATAATTTGCAGCATCCCCTGTTGTGATGTAGAGTTTTTGGTCTGGTCCAAACTTTATTCTTCCACCATCGTGCCATTGACTTCCAGGAATTTTATCAAGCAGTATTGTTTCATCTGTTAACTTGTTTTCTGATTCTGTATAACGAACTACTCTGTTGTAG
>JABDOO010000063.1 GCA_013043295.1 Candidatus Nitrosopumilus sp. | reverse complement strand
CCCTTTTTGTATTCTTCAGATTTTAGAATTGTTTTGTAAAGTGGAATAGATGTTTCAACACCCTCAACATACATGTCATTTAATGCAGTAAGCATTCTCGTTCTAGATTCTTCAAATGTAGGTCCCCATGTACAGAGTTTTGCCATAAGTGAATCGTAAAATGGAGATACTGTGCATCCAGGATAAAGATAGGTATCACATCTAACGTTTGGTCCTGCAGGAATTGTCACATCTGGAACAGGTCCAGTTGAAGGTGCAAAATCCAAAAAGGTATCTTCTGCATTAATTCTACATTCAATTGCATATCCATTCATTTTTAGATCTTTTTGTTTGAATGGGAGTGGTTCTCCATTTGCAATATCAATTTGCAATTTAACAAAGTCTAATCCTGAAACCATTTCACTAATAGGATGTTCTACTTGAAGTCTTGCGTTAATTTCAATAAAATAAAATTCTCCATTATCTGCTCTCAAGAATTCGGCTGTTCCAAGATTAGTATAATCAACAGCTTCTGCAGCTCTAACTACTATTTCACCAATTTCTTCTCTTTTTGCATCATCTACTACAGGAGATGGTGTTTGTTCAATTAATTTTTGATTTCGTCTTTGAATAGAACATTCTCTCTCAAAGAGATGTACTGCATTTCCATGATGATCTCTACACATTTGATATTCAATGTGTCTTGTTTTTTCTAGGAATTTTTCAACAATGATCGCAGATTTTCCAACAGCAGCAATAGATTCAGATGTTACTGTGTCAAAACCTTCTTGTAATTCTTTATCATTAGTAACTATTCTAATTCCTCGACCACCACCGCCATAAACTGATTTTAACATTACAGGATACCCAATATCATTTGCAATTTTTGCTGCATCATCTGCATCTTTAACTAAACCAGGACTTCCAGGTACTGTCGGAACTTTAGCTTTGAGCATTGCATCTTTACATTCCATCTTATCTCCACACAAATTCATAGAATCTGCAGAAGGACCAATGAAAGTAATTTTATTTTTTTCACATAATCTTGCAAAGTCATCGTTTTCAGAAAGGAAACCATAACCAGGATGTACAGCGTTAGCACCTGAAGCTAACATTACTTCAAGAATTTTTTCTTGGTTTAGATAAGATTTTGCAGGAGCTGCTTCTCCAATATGATAAGATTCATCAGCCTTCTTAACGTGTAATGAATTGTAATCTTCATCTGAATATACTGCAACAGTTTTGATTCCTAATGCATTACATGTTCTTATTACACGTAAGGCAATCTCTCCTCTGTTTGCAATGAGTACTTTTTCAATCATAGTTAATCACAAATTGATATTTCCATGTTTTCTTGGAAGTTGTTTTTCTCTCTTGTTTGCTAGCATTTGAAGTGCTTTGATAATCATTGGTCGTGTTTCAGCTGGGTCGATTACATTATCAACAGTTCCATGGGATGCTGCTACGTATGGATTCTCAAACTTTTCAGCAAATTCATCAATTAATTGTTTTTTTAGTGCCTCAGGATCTTCTGCTGCTGCTAGTTCTTTTCTAGACATAATTTTGACTGCTGCTTCACCACCTAATACAGCACATCTAGCAGTTGGCCATGCATAATTAATATCAGTTCTGAGATTTTTGCTTCCCATTGCAATGTATGCACCACCATATGCCTTTCCAATTACTAAAGTAATTCGAGGAACAGTTGCTTCACAATATGCATACAATAACTTACTACCATGTCTAATGATACCGTTATGTTCTTGATTTGAACCTGGCATGTATCCTGGAGTATCAACAAGAGTAATTATTGCAATGTTGAAAGCATCACAGAATCTAATGAATCGTGCTGCTTTGTTTGATGAATCAATATCTAATGCTCCTGCAAGGTGTATTGGTTGATTTGCAACAATACCAACAACTTGTCCATTCATTCTTCCAAAACCTACAACAACATTTGGTGCAAACAATTCGTGAACTTCAAAGAATTCGTGATTATCTACAATTGAGTTGATAATTTCTTTCATATCATAAGGTTGCAATGGATTTTCAGGAATAATGTTAATTAAATTATGATCTAATCTATTTGGATCATCATCAGTTGATAATTTTGGAGGTTCTTCAGTATTGTTTTGTGGAAGAAATGAAATTAATTTTTTAATATAATCCATACATTCGTATTCGTTTTGTGCTACAAAGTGTGCAACGCCACTTTTTGAACCATGGGTCATTGCTCCACCTAAATCATCAAAAGAAATTTCTTCTCCCAACACAGTCTTGACTACATCAGGACCAGTAACGAACATAGTTCCAACCTTTTCAACCATTATTACAAAATCAGTCATTGCTGGAGAATAGACAGAACCACCTGCAGATGGACCAATACTTGCAGTTATCTGTGGAATAACACCTGAGGCTAATTGATTGTGATAAAAGATATCTGCAAATCCATCAAGACTCATAATTCCTTCCTGAATTCTTGCACCACCAGAATCCATTACACCAATAATTGGACATCCAGTTCTAACTGCATGATCCATTAGTTTACAGATTTTTTTAGCTCCCATTTGACTAAGTGTTCCACCTAGTACAGTGAAATCATATGCAAAAACGAAGATCTGTCTTCCATTAACATTACCATAACCTCCAACTACACCGTCAGTGAAAAATTTCTTTTTCTGCATATCATATTCATGGTAATGATGAGTGGTTAATGGATCAATTTCCGTAAAAGTGCCTTCATCAAGTAAAAGATCGATTCTTTCACGAGCAGTTAATTTTCCTTTATCGTGTTGAGCCTTGATTCGATCTTGGCCACCGCCTTGTAATGCTGTATTATTCTTTTTAGTATATCCTTCAATCTTTTCAGAATGCACAGTATTCTAGACCAAGACGTATTCCTATATTAATTTAGTTTGGAAAAAAAGAATATAGATTTTTTATAAAAATTCAACAATAATTGTTATTTTTAGAAATTCAAGAGTTAAGAAGTGGAAATTTCTTTTTTACAGATTTTTGGTAAGAACTAAAAGCATCTTTTTCCTCACTACATTTCTTACAAATACATAGTTGAGAGACGTTTGGAATATCACAATTTTCTTGAAATTCACATTGTGGACAACCTGCAGGACCTCCACAAACAATGCATTGTAATTCATTGATTTGGGCACATTTTTCATGTTTAACTCCTAATCCTTTAGCCCAAAGACCAATTTCATTTACAGGTATTTTTTCATTACAAACAATGCATGTTCCAGGGAATTTCATTGGTATTTTTCTCCAGCTCATTGTATCAATTCAATCTCCTTTTCAATAATATCGCCAAAGGTTTCTTCTAATTCTAATTCTAGTGTTTTATTTTTAATACAGAATAAAACATATGGCAAACATAGTGTAATAAATGAGCTAGAAGACATATGTAATTTCTTAGACATTATAGATGATATCGATCTTATTTTTGCTCCATCCCAACGAATTCTATTAAGTAACGGCCAAGATAAATTGTATTGTGTGTATCTGATTCTGTCATCTTTTTGATATAATTTAATCAATATATCATTTAGATAACGTAATAATCTCCAATTTTGAGTTTTCATTATTTTTCCAAAGATCATATCAGCTTGTGATATTATTTCTAAATATTTTGCAAGGGTAGAATTATCTAATTCACTTGTTATAATACTAGAATAAAATGCATTAATTTTTTCTCTGGGATCAATTTGCATTGAATAAAGTATAATTCTAGCTTCCTCTATTGAATTTGCTTTAAAGAATGCATTAACACCATCTTCAACATTAACACTTTCAAAAGTTTTTTCTGTTTGTGGGTTAAACCCTGTTACTAAAGATTGTGTAAAATTAATCATGGAACGAACATCTCCTTTAGATTTATCAATAACTTTGATCAAAGCACCAGGACTTATTTTTGCACTTTGTTTTTTCAAAATATTTTCAAGATATACTCGTAATAATCTTGGAGGGATTTTTTTGAATTGTATTGTTTTAACAACTTTTTTGATGCTTTTCATTTTATCAGAGTCATCATTATTTGCTGCAAGAATAATTGGTACTGTTGGTTCTTTTAGAATATCAACAAGTGCCGATGCTCCACCGTAATCACCTCTACCATGAATTCCATCAACTTCATCGACAAAAATCATAGGAACCCCCATCACAGTAACATTTGCCAAAACAGGCGTCAAAATTTCATTTATTCTTGATTTACTTCTAACATCACTAGCATTAAGTCCAATCATATCATATCCAAACTGTTTAGCCACAAGATATGCAATTGTAGTTTTACCAATACCTGGAGGTCCAACTAAGAGTAGGGGTTTGGTACCTTTTTTCCATTTAACAAACCATTCAATTATTGCTGCTCTTGCTTCTTCATTTCCAACCATATCAGAAACACTCTGAGGTCGGTATTTTTCAGACCACATCATTGTAATCACTTGGGAAGTTTAGATTGATATTCTGACCACTTGTTGGCTTTTTGTAATTTATTGTACCAATATTGATTGTAATGTTCTACAGTCAAAAACAAAAATTCTAAAAATTCTTTATGAGAGAAATCATCAGGAAGTAATTCGAGAGTTAGACGTGCATCTTGTAGATACAAGTTACTTTTTTCTAAAGTTACTTCAAATCCTTTTTTGACATCATTTGCTAATAATGAATAGTATAGTGGCCAAGAAGGAATTTTTACAAATCCATTTTTGATAGAGTCCTCAATTTCATTTCCACATCCAACTCCTTCAGCAGCTCTTGCCATTCCCAAATAGAAAATTTCTCCCAAGGGTCTTTCAGCTAAAGCCATGTTTCTTCCAGCAGTTCCCATAACTGCACGGTATTTTTTGTAAGAGAGTGTCATTTCTTCTTCAGTGATTTCAGTAGGTTTTGATTTTAGTTTTTCATCCAAGTATTGTCCAATTCTTGCATCCTCAAATCCAGCTTCAAATTCTTTTAGAACTTGTTCACCACCTTTAGAAATTTTGTCTCTTGCTAATTTCAAAATATATGGATTCATCAGTTTGTAGTCATCAAGAAATTCCAAGTCTTCATCTTTATCTACAATTCTATCCATAGGTTCACTAAGATCAATTGCTAGAATATGTCCTTCAACAATATCTTGTTTTAATTGAGGATCGTTTCTACCAGTATATTCCGATGCTGCATCAAACAATCCATTAAAAACAGGGAATGTCATTTTCACAAAATTTGAATTTAAAATTCTGTTTACTCTGTCTTGCATCACATCAATACTTGATAATTTTGATTTTATAGGCTCAATCTCAGATGCATTTAGTATAATTTCAGTAGAACCAACCTCATTTCCAAATGCTTGTTGAGTTGAATTAGGATCAGTATCAGATTTTAGTTCATTTAGTAATCCTTGAGCAAATCGTTCTGCAAAATTTGGAAATTGATTTTCTGTTTCCTCTTTGTATTTATTAAATAATTTGTATCCTTTTGATTTGAATAAAGCTTGCTTGATTATTTGTTTTCCAGGTTTAGTACTCATCAAAGATTCTTTACTAATTACAGATTGATCCTTACCGCTCACAAACGTTAAGCTTCTTTATTGTTATTTATGCTTTCAAATCAAATATTTCTTCACTTAAATTACGAATGGTGAATTTGAAAATATGGAAGTTTTAGAAATTCTACGTGAAGCCTCTAAGAAAATTTATGAAAATGTAAAAGATATTGCAGGAACAGATGATGCTGCAGGGGATTTTGGTGTTGGTGCTGGAGGAGATATTTCTAGAAACATAGACATCATTGCTGAAAAAACTGTGTTGGATTATCTCAAAGAAATTAATTTTGAATGTGTTGTTTTAGGTGAAGAATGTGGACGAGTTGAATTATCTGATAAATCTAAAGGATTTGTTATCATGGATGCTATTGATGGTTCTGCAAATGCAGTAAGAGGTGTTCCATTTTTCTGTAGTTCCTTAGCATTTGCAACAGAAGACAAGCTTAGTTCTATTACAGATGGCGTCATTACAAATCTTTCAAATGGGGATATGTATTGGGCATCAAAAAACAAAGGGGCATTTTTTAACAATAACCAAATCAAAGTTCACAGAAAAGATCCAATATACAAAATAGTTGGAATAAACACGTCAGGTGCATCAATTCAATTGATGAATAAATTACATCCAATTTTTGAAAAGCATAATCATACAAGACATTTTGGTGCAAATGCACTTGAAATGGCATTATTTGCACGTGGATTGATGGATATTTTTATTGATTTAAGAGATAAGATTAGGATTCAGGATATTGCAGCAGGTTATGTTATTGTCAAAGAAGCTGGTGGCATATTGTTGGATTCGGATTTAAAACCACTTGATGCAGATCTAAGTTATGAGACAAGAGTTTCGTTTATTGCAGCTGCAAATCAAGAAATTCTTGATGAAATAATCTCACAAATGAAAAAGTGAATTTTTAGAATAAAAAATTGGAAAATTGACAATAGTTTGACATTTTATTTAACATTCTTGGAATATTAGTAGATCCTTCCAGCTAATTCCTAAGAGAAATATATTTAACCAAAGTCAGGAAAAAACTTCTTGTATGGTAACTGAGATGAAAGCAAAGGTCGTCTATAGGGAGTTACTCAAAGAGGATTTAGTGATTATTAGATTAGTTCCAGAAAAAGGAATGCCAGAATACAAGACAGGACAATTTTTGACAATTGGTCTTCCAATTCCGGCAGAAAAAAAGGTTGTTAGAAGAGCATACTCTATTGCATCACATGCAGAGAATAGAGATTATTTTGAATTTGTAATTAGATGGGTTAGAAAACCACTTCCAGGTCGTGTTACCACTGAATTATTTTATCTGAGTGTAGGCGATGAAGTATCTCTTGGTGATCCAACAGGTGCTGCATTACAAATTAGTGACAAGTTACCCAATGGACAAAAAGACAATAGAAGAGTAATTTGTGTTGGTGGTGGTACTGGATTGGCACCATTTATTGCATTTGCAAAACATTTTCACGATACTAACGACAAACGAGAAGTAATCGTATTACATGGTGCAAGTTACGTTGATGAATTAAGCTACAAGAGACTCTTAACAGATTTAGAATTAGAAAGTGAGAAAAGAGGAAGAGACAAATGGAATTTCAGATACAGAGCAGCAATTAGTAGACCAAAAGAATTTTTCAATAGATCTTGGAACGGTCATGTAGGCAGGGTAGAGTCATTCTTCAAGCCTGATAAAAAAACAGGATTGTCACCTGTTGAAGAGATGGTCGGTGAGGAATTAACTCCTGAGAATACTATCATCTACATTTGTGGTTATCAAGGAACAATTGATGGTGTTATTGAATTCCTAGGTCCTAAAGGATTCGTTACTGAACATGAAAAGAAACCTGATGGAAGTTTTGGAATCAAGTTTGAATCATACGGATAGAATAGAAAATTAGTGAACAAATTCTATTTTGGGTTGAATAAATTTAGTTATCTCTAGCGAATTCATACCTGTGGATTTTTATATCGAATATTTTCCATCAAGGTATGGCAAAACTCAAGTGTAATGATTATGGGTTTGAGTGTGATTTCATAGCTGATGGCGAAATGGAGTCAGTTATTGATGAATTTAGAAAACATACAGATGAAGAACACGGGATAGATTATTCAAAAGAGGCAGTTATGCAATTTCTCTTAAGAAAACAAGGAATTTAGAAAATTTAAGCATCTAGTCTTTTCATTCTAGCAGATAAAACAGGTAGTTCTTTGTCAATAATTTTCTCAACTGCTGGAACAATACCCACTCTAGCTTTAACACTCTCTTCATAAAGTTCTGCAACCTGGTCTCTGAATAATAATTTGATTCCAGGTAGAGCAGTAATTCCTTCATCAACAGTTCTTGGTTCTGATAAATCTAAAATCAGTGTTCCTTTTTTCTTTTCTTCCATTACTAGATGTATTCTATCAAATGTAATTAAGAAATAATCACAAGTTGTTGCAACAAAGATAATGTCATACTTGTCAAATCCTGCTAAAACATCATTGAAATCAACTGGAGTACCTCCAAGAATTGTTGAGAATCCAGTAGCACGGTCTAGAGT
>JABDOO010000039.1 GCA_013043295.1 Candidatus Nitrosopumilus sp. | reverse complement strand
TTACAAAGTTTTGAAATAATTTCCATCTCATTTTTAAATAATTTTTGTCTGAAAATGGTCTTTTTTTACTAATTTTTAGGGGGTTGAGCTTTTACCCACGACAATAATAGTTTGGGTATGTTTAGCTGGGAGAGCTTGGTGGAATTAGGGTTGCATCTTGGATGTAGGCACAAGTGTTCAACCCCCCATCAAAACGCCTATTTTTGAAAATTTCACATTATGCCTAAAGATGCTAATTTTAAGGGGGGGTTTAACGCCTAGGCTTGATATTGTAAATTTGATCAATTTAGAACATTTTCTGAAATTGATGTAATCCAATCAAATATTTGAAAAAATACACTTGATGAGAATATTCTAAATTCATCAAATATGTTATTTGTAGATGCAAATGTCTCATTGATGGCTGATTCATCAATCTGTAAAACTATCCCTTTCATCATGTAGTTTTAACAAATTCCTCATTTTACTATGTGTGTGGATTATTGAACACACATTTTATCCCAAATAAGGGGGGTTTTCGGACAAAAATAGGGGGAATTTGGGACAATTATTGCTTCAATTCTTTCTGAACTGTCTTTACAATGAAATGAACTGCTAATGCCAATCCCATCATTTTGATGAAATTATTCATGTACTTGACCCTCTTTTTTGTCATATGTCTCAAGAATCTCGTCTATCATTTTGAGTATATTCAATTCTCAATTGCCTCCCATTTTGTGGTTGGTTCATCAAGTCTGAGTTTACTGACATTGATTCTAACGTTGATCTCAAAATTCCTTGTAGTGTGTCTGAATAATAAATTGCAGATATTCATTTGACAAACACCACCAGGGTTGCAATCATTGTTAAAACAAAGACCTTGTTTTTTGATGCCTTGAGTTTAAGAAATTGACTTTCTAAAAAACTTGGTTTTGTTGTATTTTTTGTTGTAAATTTTGTTGCTAACATACCATATTATGGTGAATTTATCATAAAAGGTCCGCGTAGAACTGATAAATTATCTATTTTTTTTAAAATGTTTTCAACAAAAATCTGGCTGTTTTATCATACTTTTCAGAAACACTGTCAACTGCTTCAAGCATTGTTTGCTGATTGATGTTTTCTTTGTCATCAAGCACCACATAGACTCCAACCTTTTGTTTCCCATCTTCGGTGATTATCTTGTTGATGGCCTGTATTGAATAGCAAAAATCTGACACTTTTTTCTCAAATTTTGCCTTTTCATCTTCATTAAATCCTAGATATCTTGCAATCTGGTTATTTTTCATTACGACCTTTGCTCCTACGACTAAAATGCCTGGTTGTCCCTTTGGTTCAAAAACTTCAACTGGTATGCCTGACTGACCTGCATGTTTTATTAGAATTTGAAAAGTATTTTCTGGGTTTTTGACTTCTTCAAAGGAAAGACCCTCATGTATAATCCATCTCTCTACATTGTCTCTCATTCTAGATGCACTCATAGAATTTCTCATCAACTAGTTCTATATGATTCTAAAACACAATAATTACCATGCTGTATTTAGAATATTTCTAAACTCGAGTTTAGAAATAATGATTATCTTTACTCTAAAAACAATTCAAATATGTGCTAGATGTTGACATCAAAACCGGAATCTAGCCCTGGCACAGAAGCTGCAATGAAAATATTTAGGATAATTCCGATTATCATAAATACAATTCCTAGGTACAAACAATTTCTTGCTTTTCTAGGATCGTCTTGTCGCAAAATAAAAAATGCAATTATTCCTCCAATCACCCCAAAGAAAATTGGTAACAAAAACCAAGCATTACTCCTTGATTTTTCTGGATATGACATTATCTAATGCCTTATTTTGCAGTTATTGTTTTTTTCTGCAATTGAGTAATCTCAATTTCAACTGTTTCTAATGGATCCTCCACTTGATTTCTTTTAATTGAGAACATTTTTGGTTTTTCAAAATCATCTGTGCAGTCAGGACATGCATAAACAAGTACTCTATGTTCATTAGGTGCTTTGGGATTTGACAATCTTGGATAATACACCAATCTGGCTCCACAATCAACACAATACCTGTTGGCCCTTCTAGTTCTGACCAATGTAAACCTCCTGCATTCTAATTGATATGCGATCATCTATTAGATCTAAGTTGTCTAATTGTCTAAACCAATTACTAACAACCGATCAATGTTGCTAAATTCGAATTTAGAAATATAATTTATTTTGTATTGTGATTAAACTTGTAGTGTGTAAAAATAATGTTTCTAAACTCGAGTTTAGAAATAAGAGCGCCTCCCACCAGACTTGAACTGGTGACCAACCGGTTAACAGCCGGTTGCTCTACCACGCTGAGCTAGGGAGGCACAAGTTTAGACCTTGGCAAAAGTGATTTAATCTTTGCGACTATACAAAATAGACTAAAATTGGAAAATCTTCAGTTAAATTTTGCAAAAAATTCTTTTATTTCTTTTGCGTGACTTTCAACTAATTCAATTATCTCTAGATGTTCATCTGCAGTTGGTTCTCGTTTATGAACAATTTGAAATGCACTAAGTGCAGAACCAACCATCTCTCCTACAAAAAATCCACACAAAAAATCACCAATATTTGCACAATCCCATGTTTCACCAATTCTAGGAGAAGCTCCTGCTGATTTGTATAATTCCAATGTTTGCTGGATTAAATCTGTAGTCTGTTTTGAAAATTCAGGATCTAGAGTCATTTGTGAATTAGAAATCTATTTGTCTATGCCTTTTTTCTTTTCGAAAACATAGATACCGTCTAGGAATACTCTATGATCTTTGTTTTTCACTTTGGATCTTAATTCAATATTTGCAGCTGTTTGAGTAATGTCTGTCCATACTTCTCCTGTTAGAATCACGTCTTCACCTTTTGGAACAACTTTGGTATTTCCAACAATGAATGTGCTTCTTGGAGCTCTTTCTCCTTGGAAATTTTCAATCAAAACTTTTTTTCCTTCAACTTTTACTGTGATTGGAAAGTGTGAAAATACAATTTTCATTTTAATAGTATATCCTGTAACAAGACCTTCGCAGATGTTTCTGATAATTGATCTTGCAGTGTGCAAAATAGCATAATCTCTTTTCTTGTGATTTATTGCTGTAAGGAGTACTTTACCTTCACTTACTTCTACCTTAACTGGGATGCTTCTGAAACTCTTGTGAGTTTTTCCCAGTGGTCCTACAAACGATACCATGTGTTTGTTAACAGAGACTGTGACACCTTCAGGAATATCGACCTGATCTTTGAACTCTTCAACTTGTTTAGTAGACATAACCTATCAAAAATCCCCCAATTCCTTTCTGTGATGCATCATGATGTGACATAACTCCTTGGTTTGTTGTAACAAGAAGCATTCCTCTATCATATGCTGGCAAATATTGTTGCTCCCAATTATTGTATTCGTCGTTTTTAACTTTGAATCTTGGGGATATTGCTCCACACTTGTTTATTTTTGCTAATAGTTTAATCTTGAACTTGCCTCCTCTTTTATCATCAATATGTTCAAACTCTCCGATGTATCCCTCTTTTTGTAAAGTCTTTAACACTTCAATGCCTAATTTTGATGTTGGCAAAATAACACAATCGCTTTTCCTTCTAGCTTCATTGTTGTAAAGTGTGACAAATAGATTTGCTAAGATGTTTGTTGCTGGCATATTATATCACTTGTTTTTCCTAAACCCTAAAGATGTTGCTACTTCTCTGAAGCATCGTCTACATAGCATTAAATCATATTTTTGAATAACTGCAGTGTAATCTCCGCACCTTTTACACCATCTTGAACCTCTTCCAAAGTCATGTTTTTTTCTGCCAGTTGCTTCATAGGATCTATCTTTGGCCATTATGTTACTGTCACTCCAAATTCTTTTGCAAGATAATCTTTTGCTTCTTGGCTTTTGATGATATGGGATTTTCCAACTCTTGCCTTATGTTTACTTCTAGTTCTAATTCCATATCCTGGTCTTGTTAATGTGATTGAAATTCCTAATCCTAAGATTCCTATTTGTGGATCATATTTTACTCCTGGAATATCGATGTGTTCTCTAATTCCAAATGAGTAGTTGCCAAAATTGTCAAATGATTTTCCATTTACAGTATTTCCTTTTGCTTCAAGTAATCTTTTTAGTAATTCCTTAGCATCATTTCCTCGAATTGTTACTGCAGCTCCTATTGGTTCCCCTTTTCTAATTCCCCAGTCTCTTTGTGTTTCTTTAGCATTTCTTGCAGAAGATTTTTTTCCAGAAATTTGATCAAGTGCTTTTCTTGCCACATTAATTACATCTCCTGATTTTCCTACTCCCATGTTTAGGACAACTTTCTCTAAAGAGATTTTTTTCATAGGGGATTCTGTTGTAGTTTGAGACATATGATCACTTTAATTGAATTATTGGCTCCTCTTTTCCAATTGGCAAGATGATGTCTGCAGGAATTTCGATTTTTCTGTCATCTAATGCTAGAATAACTCTTTTTGGTAGACTGAATGTTCCATCTTCAATTGATTCAATTTTACCAATACGTCCTGAGTTATTTCCTCGTGTAACTAAACCTTGACATCCTGCTTCTAATTTTATTACTTCAAGAATTTTTTGATCAGGAATTTGTATTAGACATGCATCTCCAACATTTACTTTGGTATCTGATATTGTAGAACGTCCATCATGAAATCCAATTTGTAATTTCCCTTTGTTAATTGTAGTTTTAGTAGTGACTCTAACTAATTTTTTAGATTTTTCTGATTCATTAATTTTGATTGGTTTTAGAAGTTTGTCTTCTGTTGGAACTAGACGATACACATCTGGAACATCTTGTAATTCTACTACATCCATTAATCCTATTGCATGATGCAATGATTTTCTAACAACTCCGTCAATCTTTACTCTTCCAGAATAAATTGATGCTTTTGCTTCTCTCAAGCTTGTTACAATATTTAGCATATCTCTTAGGAAAACTGCTGTTGGAACTGAATGACTCTTTTGATGAGGTCCGGGTTTAACAGTAATTACAAATCTTTTGTCTTTTCTAGTAATTCCCCAGAATTGTGGGGCCATTTGTCGTTTGAGTTTTTTACTACCTGAAATACTTACCATGTCTACTCATCTCCTTCTTTTTTGGGCTTTTCTTCCACTTTTGTTTCTTTAGGGACATCTTTTACAGGCTCATCTTTAGTTTCAGTTTTTGTTTGAGGTGTCTTTGGTTGTTTTCTTGGATCTTTTCCTTCTAGTTTTAAAATTCTCCATTTATCTTCAGAATTTAGTGAAGTGACAACCAAGTTGGATGTGTGAATATAAACATCGAATTTATCCCCTTTGGTTTTTTCTTTTTTTACTCCTTCAATTGCTACACTGCTTTTTTCAGTAGAAACTTTGGCTACTTTACCATCTACTCCTTTGAATTCTCCTCTTACTATTGTAACACTGTCACCTTCAATTACTCTAACACTTCTTTTACCATATTTCTTATGAAGATCTTTTGAGAGTGCACTACCCAATTGTTTACTTTTTGTTTTGTATGTTGCTTGGTAAATCATTTGGTTACGCATTTTTGTTGGTTTCATTTTTTATACCACCATTGATGCCAAGTTAGCTACTCTTGGCCATTTTTCTGTAGCTTCTGCTGCAACTGGTCCTTTGATGTCTGTTCCTTTGGTTTCACCTTCTGGTGTGATTAGCACTGCTGCATTATCTTCAAAACAAACTCTAACACCGTTTAATCTTCGAATAGCATATTTTTGTCTAATAATTACTGCACCGTATACTTGCTTTCTTAATTCTGCTGGACCTTTTTTTACTACAACATTACAAAAGTCTCCAACAGATGCTGATGCAAGTCTAGATGATCTAGTGTGATGTCTAGGAACATTGATCACTTCTAAAATTTTTGCACCTGAATTATCTGCACATACAATATTTGCACCAATAGGAATTACTTTAGTTACATATGGTCTGAATTCTTCTACACCTTTTCCTGCTTGCTTTGCCATTATGCCTTAACCTCCACAACGACATATGATACTGATTTTGAGATTGGTCTGCATTCTGCAGTAAGTACATGATCTCCTGTTTCAACATCAATACATTCAGGAACATGTGCGTGAATTGTACTTGTACCTCTTGCATATCTCTTAAATTTACTAAAGTAAAGTGGTGCATCCTTTTGTAATGTGATGGTCTGCTTTGCTTTGCTTCCAGTTACTTTACCATCAAATAATTTTCCTCTAATTGATAGACCCCCGTGGAAAGGACAGTGCTTGTCTTCACATTTTCTTTCAGGTTCTTTGACTTTTAATCCAATATTTTGAGTCATTGTTTTCCTCCAATTCTATCAAATGGTCTTTTTGCAATTTTATTGCCTTGTATAATTACATCTTTTCCTTCAATTGAAAATTTCCAATTGTTAGTATCTTTTGCAAATGATTTTGAACCATTTTCTGTGTTAATTGTAAACATGGATTTTGTTTCATTGATAATTCTTCCATTTAATCCTATTACTTGTGGATTGGTTGATTGAATAATTTCTGTATCTAATCCTATGAATTCATGTGATGTTAAATTATCTACAGTAATCATTTCTCATTCCTCAATTCACTTAATCTGGTTAGCATTCTTGCAATATCGTGACGAAGTGGCTTTAGTTTTCCACTCTCTTTTCTTAGTGTTCCTTTGGAAGCATCAATTCTTAGTTTTCCTAATTCACTACGTGTTTCTTGAATTTTACTTTTAAGATCTTTTTCGTTTAATTGTTTGATTGTCTTCATACTTAATCTGGTCATTTCAATTTAGACTCCTCTTCTTCAAGCGTTTCAAGTGTTTCCATCTTCTTTGCTTCTAATGCGATCCTTTCAGATTCTGATTTAGCTGTATCCTCTTTTCCTTCTACTTTAACAACTTCAACTTTTGCTCCTTCCACCTCGATTTCCTCAACCTTGACTTTTTCAGTAGTCTTTTCTGGTACTTGTTTTACTTTCTTTGTTTTCTCTACTTTCATTTCAAATTCTGGAATGAGTTTTTCTTTTCTAGCAATTCTAATTCTAATTCCGATTAACCCCATTGCAGTCTTTACATGTGCAATATCTTCATCCACAATAATTTCTGCGTGATGTCCTGCTCTAGGCAAAATTCCTTGAGTGTGTTTTTCAAATGCAGAACGATCTCCTCTTAGTTTACCTGATATTGTAATTTGAACTCCCATTGCTCCTCCCTCCATGATTTGTTTTAGTGTCCACATAGTTGCTCTTCTAAATGCAGTACCTCTCTCAAGATGAGATGCCATCCTATTACACATTACACTTGGTGCTAGTTCTGGCTTTTCAATCTCTACTACTGAAATCTGTGGATTTTTTAATCCAAAGTCTGTTGCAAGTTTATCTGTAAGTGCTCTAATGCCAGAACCTTTTCTTCCGATAACAATTCCTGGTCTTGTAACATGTAATGCCACTCTAGTTCCAACTGGGGTTTTTGAAATTTCTGCGTGTGAGAAACCTGCATCTTTAATTGCTTCTCTTAGATAGTCTTTGAGAAGCATCATGTTGTAGTTGTCTTTAATTACATTTTTTACTGCAGACATTTCTAAATCTCCTTTGCCACCAATTCTACATGAGTCAGTACATTGTTCTTTGGAGTTGCTCTTCCCATTGCTCTAGGGGTGAATCTTTTGACAATAACTCCTTTGTGAACAGTTGCATTTACGATTCTTAATCTATCTAAATCCATTCCTTTGTATTCTGCATTTGATTCTAAATTATCTAAAACTTTGATGAACTCTTTTGCAGTTTTTTGTGGATAACGTCCTGACATTACTCCTGGGTCTGGTCTGTGTCCGACTTGATTTTTATATCTTCTAAATGGTACTGCTCTATTCTTGTTAACTACTGCAATGAGATAATCTCTTGCTTTTTCAATTGATAATCCTTTGATTGATACTGCAACCTCTCTAGCATGTTTATGTGAAATATCTTTTTCACGCAATGATGAACGAACATGTCTTGTTGGGTCATAATTTTGGAATGCGTAATTGAATCTACCCATAATAATCACTTCAATGGTACGTAGAGACTGGATCTTGATGCACCCACACCTGGGGCACCGTGTGAAACTCTCTTGTTTGTTATTACATATTCTCCCAAATAATGCCCAATCATTTCTGTTGTGATTGTTACTGGTTGGAATTCTTTTCCGGAGAATGTGTTTACTGTAACTCCTACCATATATGGTAGAATAATTAAATCTCTAACATGAGTTTTGATAGGATTTTTTAATTTACCTGCTTTTGCAGATTTGATTTCTTCAATAAGTTTTCTTTTTCCATCTGTAATTCCTCTTGTAAGTGATCGTCTTTGTCTGGAATTAAATAATAAGAATAATTTTTCTAGTGAAAGATTATCTAGTTCTTCTTTAGGGATTCCTCTATATGAAAATTCTTTAACCATCTCTATTCTCCTCTGTTAGTGTTCTTCGAGTTCTATGGTCCATATTATAGCATTCCTATCTTTGTTGCCAAATCTCTGGCCTTTTCGGTATTTTCAAACTGAACAAAAGCTTTTTTGCCATAAATTGTTCTAGCTGTGTTTACTTTTTTGACATTTTGATTGTAAAGTGTTTTTACTGCTTCTGAAATTTCTGATTTGTTTGCAGATATTTCCACTATGAAACATATTTTGCTCTCGTTTTCAACCATTGCAAATGTTTTCTCTGTAATGTATGGCTTGATGATAATTTTCATTGCTTGATCTACATTCATTGTGTTTTCACCATAACTTCAAGATGTGTTGACTTTATTTTTCCAATCTCCTCAATTGCGGATTTTGAATATACAGTTAATCTAATTGGATCAGAACCTGGGGCTAAATCCATTACACTTAGTTCTTTAACACTTCTTACTTCTACTCCTGGAAGTGCACCTGTTGCCTTTGAGAGGCTTGAAGAATTTGAGGTTACAAACAATATACTCTTTCCAACTTTTTTACTTCTTCCTCTTAATCTTGCTTGACCCGATCTTGGTTTTCTCGTATCTAATCTTTCTACGTCCTGTGATAATTTCAAAGAATCTATTACTTTGGTAATTTCGCTTGTCTTGGAAATTGTTTCAATGTCATCAGATACTACGATAGGGAATGATTCAATTCCATCGACCTTGTGGCCTCGTAATTCTACAAGTTTTTTAGATGCAGTTGCTGCAATTGCTGAACATAATGCTAATTTGTTTTCTTTTTTGTTTAATTTTTTATAAATTACTTTTTCAACAATTGGTGGATGTGCTTGTCTGCCGCCTCTAGTTGAAGCAACTTCTGCTCCTTGACCTTGTCTACCGCCACCGCCACCTTGCATTCTTGCTACACGGGATACACCTTGACCTGTTGGAGGATCATTTGAATCTGCTACGACGTCCATACCTGCCATTGGCTTTCTTCCTTGTCTTTGGAATTTGTGGGATGTTAAATTCGTGAATGCTTTGTGAATTAGTTCTTTTCTAAATGGCGTTGAGAAAATTATTGGAAGTTCTACTTCAGAATCTTTAGTTCCAGTAATTGTATAGGATGCAATCTTCATTATACTACAACCTCCAGAATATTTGGCTTGGTAATTTTAGTTGGTGCATTTCGAATTTGACTTCTTAGTTTAATTAATCTCTTGTATGTTCCTGGAACTGATCCTTTTAGAATTATGAAATCTCCTTTGACTAAACCAAAGTGTTTGTATCCTCCATCTGGGTTAATTTTAATTTCATCTGATTCTGTATTTCCCATAATCATTATTCGTTTATCATATTCAACTCTTTGATGGAATCCTGTTTGACCTGCTCTTGGAACTGTGTACATGATACTCTGAGGTGAAATAGGACCTAGTGAACCAACTTCCCTAACTGTCTTTCTTGATTTGTGTTGTTTCTTTTTTACTCCCCATCTTCTCATTACACCTTGCCATCCGTGACCTTTGGTAATTGCTGCAACATCTACGGTTGCGCCAGTTTCAAATATTTGTTCAATTTTAATTTCTTTTCCTAGGTGTTCTTTTACATGTGTAAATTGTTTTTCAATATCTCCGCCGCTTACCATTGCTTCAAAAATATATGGTTTCTTCATTTCTAACCCTGCTGCTCTTGGTGATACTGCAACAATTGCGTAAATTTCTTTAATCTTTTTTAATCTAGATTCTGCATTTTCCATTGAACCTGCAATATTTTTAATTGTAATTTCTTTGGCAATACTTTTTGGAATGTCTTCTGCATAAACATCAAACTCTGCATGTTTGCCATCATGATCTTTTGAATAACCTCTAATTCCTAAAATTAACACTGGGGGTGTTACTAAAACAGTTCCCAAACTTACTAGTTGTTTTCCTGCGTTTGGAACTTTATCTCGATCATCAATGCTAACAATTTGGACACATCCTGCTTTGAAACCACAGTGTGCTAGAATTTTTGGTTCTTCGGAATCTGATCTTGTTGGCCAAGCTCTAATTCTGGCTTCCATTGTCTTTGCTCTTACTCTACGTGAGTATGCAAGACTTCCTCTACGTGGTTGATGTCGTTTTCGAGCTCCCATGACTAAAACGCATCATCGATTTCCCTCTATTAAACCATGTGAGATATCGTTAACCTCTAAAAAAAATTAGGTTAACCAACTGTGACTATTTTGTTATGGAGATAATAATTCTGATACTGAATTCCAAATTGTATATCCACCTATTACGATCCCTGCGACTCCTAAACCAATTGCAAGTAACAAGAAATTTTTTCTTTCAGGCATGTTCAAATTAATTATTGGCGTTAATTATTGCCAACGTTCCTAACAATGCTTCCTCGAGACGTACAGTTTCAGTTGCCTGGTTTGGGAAAAAGTTTAGTGATTTTGCATTTTGAACTTTATTCATTCTTCCTCCAATTATCTCATGAACCCCTTTCTCTGGTGAGCCAAAAACAACTAGAACATGTTCATCTGATTTTGTATACTTTGATAATAATTCATTTGTTACTGGTTTGCCCTTTCTTGATGTAATGATGATGTTCCCTTTCCATTCTGATAGGATGGAAAATAGGTTTGCTCTCTCTTTTACTGAATATCCCCAATACTCTTTAACTTCAGTTTTATCAATGTCTTTAATTGACAGCTTTGGATATCCCTCTTTGAACCTGACTGTCACTCTTTTACCCGTTGGTGTGTTTCCATAGTACTGGATTAATTGATTAATTCCAACGTCGACAAATTTTTTTCCTTTAGAACTTACTACAATTCCTTCTCTGATGTCCCCTGCCTTGATTTTTTTAGAATTAACAGGTGTGACATGACTTGGAATTCTTAATGGATGTAAAACTCCTGCAAATTTTAAATCATTCATTTTTGGAAATAATCGTCTTCTCAAAAATTGTGGTGTTTCTAAATATTTTAGAATCATTGCCATCAATCCAGGATCAGTTTTTTTATTTCCCTCTTGATAGATATAGATAGTATCAATTTTAAAAATTGCACAAGCCCTTGCTAAAACTGAAATTTTTCTAGTCTTATCAATTTTGAGTGATTCATCTGATAATGAAGACTCTGGAATTGCAACAGATATTTTCAATGTAATAAAATCTCACAGCCACTTAAAATAATTATTTTTGCTCATGTGGGTATTTTTCTTTGGCAGCAGTTGCGTATTTTGTAATTTGCTCATCTGAGACTAACTCATACAACCCTGTTTCTTTTTTGATGTATGCCATCCTAATGTGACTTGTTCCTTCTTTATCCTCACTTGAAAGATAAATTCCTGCAGAAGCTAATGTTGCAGCATCATCAAGTGAAAGATCTTCTTTGTATGTTTTTTCTAAAAAGTCAGTTACTGCATCTGAACCTGAACCAATTGCTATTGCATCATAAGAAATGTATGTGCCACTAGGATCAGTTAGGTATAATTCTGGAATGTTGTTAACAACTCCACCTAGAATCAATGCAACTCCATATGGTCTTACACCTGCGTATTGTGTATATTGTTGACATTGATCAGCTAAATGTTTAGCAATTGTTTCAACTTCAACTGGCTCATCATAAATCATTTTGTTACTTTGAGAAAAGAATCTAGCATTGTCAACTTGACTTCTTGCATCTGGAATATATCCTGCAGCAGCTACTCCTACATGATCATCGATTTGAAAAATCTTTTGTGCTGTTTCTGAAATTTGTAGTTTTCTTGGTTTTTCTTCAACTGCAATAACAATTCCATCTTTACATTTTACACCTACTGCAACAGTTCCTCTTCGTACTGTTTCAATAGCATATTCTACTTGGTATAATCTACCGTCTGGAGAAAATACTGTGATTGCTCTATCATAACCTTGTTGTGCAGGAAGCATTTGATTGCAATGCTTTGATTATACAATTTAAACTATGCCCACAATTGAGACTAAATTGTGTATTGATCGGAGCCTATATTGTATAGTAATTAATTCATCAAACTTAATTTGAAACTCTTATTTTGAGAGATTTATGAAGTTTGAAATTGAATTTTCAGGTCATGAAAATATTCGCTCTAATCACCAAAAAACAATTGAAATTACTAAAGAATCTCATCTAACTCCTCAAGGTGATTGTATCGTGGGCGTTAATGCAAATTATGGTTGTGCAGATCTGCCAGAAGACCTAAAAAACAAACTTAAAAATCCCAATTCTAACGTTACTTTTTCAATAAATGTGGATAATCAAGAGTTTACTGTAAAAGGAAAAGGACACCCTGATCTTCAATTAACTCATAATGATGACATTGTACTTAGGAAAAGTAATTTTATCTGCCCCAGAACATTAGCTGTGAATTGTGATAAAGCATCTGATATGTTGCCTAGGAGTATGGTTATGTTATTACAAAATCCAAAAACTATTGGTAAATTTACTATCACGATTGAATAATAATGTCACAATTTTATAGGTAGAAATTAGATTTTATTTATGGGTAGAAAAACAAATTTCTTTCTTCTAGTTCCCTTGGCTACTTTTGCAGCTATAATTATTGGCTTTGGAATGTATAACACGATCTGTAAAAATTCTAACATTCCGATAAACTGCTAAAAACAAATAATGACTTAACCATAATGCTTTAGTTAATTCTCATTCAGCAAGAATCTATTATTCAAGAACTTTTGATCTATTTTATGGTAAAACCTAAGATTGAATTGCCAATTTCTAAAAAACCTACAGATTTAGAGCTAAAGAAACTAAAAGAATATTTTAAAGAAATGCCTGTTGCAGAAATTCTCAGTGGTTTAAAATTTGCAAAAAATAGATGGTCTGCAAAAGATGCAGGAACACTAAAGGTTGGAAGAAAAAGTATCATTCAAAAAGAGGTTCACTCTGTTACTACAGAGCAAGCACAATGGAGATTAAAAAATTGGAAAATGATGATTGCAAATTACCGTAGACGTGGATATAGCTATCCTACTATATCTAGAATTAAAAAAATCTTAATTCAAAAAAGTAAAAAGAAATCAAAATAAACTGTAAATTCTTGTCACACTTTTTCTATTGTGAATAAAAAAATTAATGGCTATAACAACCATAATTAGGCATGAGATTATTTAACTTCTGGAAAATCATTCATACTATGTTTGAAAAAATAAAAAATGTTATTGGGTCCATCCCCAACTAACTAATTTTTGAACACTAGTAGTTTTCACACATGCCGGATCACCTGATGGTTTGAAAATTAATTCAAATGAAGAATTGCATTTGATATTTTCTGGTGTAACTCCTTCATTGATTTGTTTTAATGGAGCTAAAAATTTTAATTCCACTTTTTTTGGTTCATCCATTTCCATTTTACCTGGTTTCTCAGATTGAATGGATAATGTTTCATCTAACTCTACAACAATAGCTGAGTCATTTCCAAAAACTTCTTCCATGTGTTCTGATTCAGTAGATTCAACTCCACTAAGCATTTCAAATTCTTCAATAATGTCATTAACATACTCATTGACAATTGTTGGGTCTGCCCTTTGATCATATGCTAACCAAATTTCAACATAGGAGTCATCAACATCTCCTGAATTCTCAATGTCGTTTCTAATTTCTTCAAAGATTTGTTGTGATCTCCAAATAAATGCTGAACCATCTTGAAATTCTGCCATCTCTACAATCATTCCATCCTCTATTGCCTCTTTGTATTCAACTTTGGATGTTTCTAGTAAACCGTTGACTAATTGTGCCTTGAATGATGAATCATTGCTTAGTTGTTCTCCAACTACAATATCTCTAGCTTCTTGAATTATTTCTTTAGCTTCATCTATTGCAGATTGTGCATCACTTCTAGTAACTTCAGTGCTTGCTTTACTCTTTAATTCAAACAGTGTCTTCTCAAGTTTTTCATTAAATTCTGGATTACCTTCCAGGTGAGCACTCATCGTTTCAAATAATTCTGAAATTGGATGTGTTGCATGTACTAATGCTAGTTCTGAATTGGCTTCATCAAGATTCATTTCTAATGCCCAAAAATGTCCTAAAGTTTCTTCCAGAGTTCCTGCAAATTCTAATTTTGAATCTTTATCAGAATCTGCAAAAGCTAAGGGTAAACTCCCTAGAACAATAATGGATAAAATCACTGATGCGATTTTGTTCATGTCTATAAAAAATAGTTAATTGTTTAAAATGTTTCTTTATAGTCTAGTCAATCCATGTCCATATTTTATCGATTGAGAATATCAATTAATTTTTAAAATTGATTAGATGAAAATGTCTGTTTTTTTCTCAACGATTTGTTGCTTTAGTGAATCTGGTACCTCTGGAATGGATGACTTTGTTTGACCTGCAATTACACTATGTGCTTCTTCTAAGATTGCTAGTGTATCTGCATTAGTCTCAGGAGAGACACTCAAACTATCTCCAATACCTACAGATGATCCAGACATTACATCTCCGAGAATTTGTGATAAATCTTGCATTGATGCATTTGCTTCAGGCATAATTCCACTGAGTGATGGACTTAATCCCTTTATGATTGCCATACATGGGCTAAGAGTAACTACTACATCTCCCAATTCTGAAACTGTGTCTAGTCTAAGTTTTACTTGCTCCATGGATAATTTTGCTCCACTAACCATGTTTTTCATTTTTCTTACTTGAGTTAGCTCTCCTGCATATGCTTGTGCATAACTGGTTTTGTTGTTTCTTTGGGCATTAACTATTTTTTCAAATATCACATCATGTTTTTTCTGTAATTTTTCATTAATTCCTTCTAGCTTGGAAATTTGGAATTGTAATTTTTTTTGTGCAAAATCAATCTTGTTTTTTAGTGGTGCATCAGGCTTTACTTTGCCCATTACTTTTTGAGATATGCTTTCGCCTTCTGTTTTATTCCAAGAGTTACTAATCATGCTTTAAATTCCTAAATTTGGTTGTTTTTTTTGTTTTAAACAGATTTGTCCCCCTAGTCAGTGTAACTAGAGTTACACAAGCTGGGGTTACACTATCCAAAAGTAAATGTAAAGATTTGGAATCCTGGCCCTTGGACATTAATCTCTAACACATGTGATGAACTAGTATCACTATTGATTATATTGTACAATCCTGCCTCTGAGACTTTGAGTGTATTCCCGTTGATAATGTCTTTTCCTGCATATTCTCCAGGTAATGGTTTGCCATCTAGGAATATCTCTAATTCAGCATTATTTTCAGTTACTATGTTGACTTCTTTTGCATTATACAATAGCTTGATACTGCCAACTTCTGAAACTAATTCCATACTGTCGTCATAATTTTTCCAATTCCCAATTGGATAGAATTTATGAAGCGCAATGTTTTCAGGTTCTGAGTATGAGACTATGCTTCCAGGTTGGAACCCTTCGTCGCTTCCTAATTGATTTCTATTTTGTGCAAACTTGAATCCAAAGTATAGTTCCGGCGTTCTAAATACGGTGTGTTGAAATTCTTCAATGTCTACAAGAGAAGATGTAGATGCCATTTGTATCCCTAAAGCCATAGATCTTTCTTCAAGTAATTTTTGAATTACTTTTTCTGATTCTTGATATCCTCCCTCACCAATATGATCATATCTAATGTACCCTTCATGATCTGCAATGTATTTTCTCGGCCAATACCTATTCTCAAATGCTTTCCAAGTCTCCATATCATTATCCATTACTACTGGATAGCTTATACCGTGTTTTTCAATTGCCATTTTGACATTTTCAGGATCTTTTTCAAATTCAAATTCAGGTGAATGAATTCCAATTATCAGCAATCCTTCATCTGAATATTTGTCATCCCATGCAGTAATGTATGGGAGAGTTCTAATGCAATTGATACAACTGTATGTCCAAATATCATATAGAATTACTTTGTCTTCCATTTTCTTACTAAGTTCTTCAGGTGTTATGTTTAGATAATTTGCAATTCCTACAAGTTTGGGTGCTTTTTTAAATCCAGATTTATCAATTTTTGATAGTGAATCCATTTCTGTAAATGTGGTTGATGATTGCACATCTTGGTCTAGTGATGAAAAAAATACTCCCATAATGCCTAAGCCTGCGGCAATTATTACGCCCAAGATTAACCCAGCTTTAATTTCTGAATTCATTTAATCACCCTAACATCACCAATTCGTTGAGAAGTGGAAAATTTGCAATATATGCAAGTTGATTAGTGAACACTAGAATTCCTAAAATTATGATAAATGCTCCTAATATTACGTTATAGTATTTCAAATGTTTTGACATTGAACGAATAATCTTAGTTGCCCTAGAGAAAAATACTCCCATCAAAATAAATGGAATTCCCAGTCCTAATGAATATGCCAATAACAAACTAAATGAAATAGAAGGTGTTGTTGCTGCTAAAGTTAGGATAGTTCCTAATATTGGACCGACACAAGGTGTCCACCCTACTGCAAAGGCTAAACCAAATACAAATGACATTGGATAACTTGACTTTGAGTTTTGTGGAAAGAATTTCTTTTCAATGTTTAATGCACGAATTTTTGTAGATAACAACATGAATACTCCAAAAGAAATTATGATAATTCCTGCAATCATATTTAGACTATTTGTAAAATCACTTGCAGCATCGGATAGTACACTGTTAATTAAAACCCCTAGAGTTGAGAACACTACTGAAAAACCAAGAACAAAAAATATTGTATTTAGAACGATGTTTATTCTGTTTATTGAAAGAACGGTGCCTCCTTTAGTTCCTAATTCTGTAACTGTTGTTCCTGAAATGTATGCTAGAAATGCTGGAATCATTG
>JABDOO010000157.1 GCA_013043295.1 Candidatus Nitrosopumilus sp. | reverse complement strand
ACCATACCTAAAAGAACAATATGGAAATGCATCATCAATTCACAGATACGGGAGAATGGCTCGAAAAGCTATTGAAAAATCTCGAAAACAAATTGCTTCTCTAATTAATGCAGAGCCATCTGAAATTTTAATTACTTCAGGTGGTACTGAATCCAACAATACTGTATTTCAAGGAATATCTAAAAATGACAAGTCTAAGAAAATTATTACTTCATCTATTGAACATGATGCTATTTTAGAGCCCTGCAAAAAACTGTCTGAAAATGGATTAGATATTGAATATCTACCTGTAAATAAATTTGGGATGATTGAGCCAACTGAACTCGAAAATCATATCTCTGAGAATACTTGCCTTGTTTCTATAATGTTTGGAAATAATGAGGTAGGTACCATTCAAAAAATTTCTGAGCTGGCCAAAATTTGTAATGAGCACAAAATCCCATTCCACACTGATGCTGTTCAGGCAGTAGGCAAGATTCCTATAGATGTAAAAAAATTAGGCATAGATTTACTCTCTATTTCTTCTCATAAACTTCATGGCCCTAAGGGCATAGGTGCATTATACATCAGAAAGGGCATTCAAATTGATCCTGTTATTTTGGGTGGAGGACAAGAGCATGGATTGCGTTCTGGAACTGAAAATGTTGCAAATATTGTAGGATTTGGCAAAGCATGTGAAATTGCAAAAAATGATTTAACTCAAAATATGGAATACGTAACTAAACTTCGAGATACTTTAATTCACAAAGTCACAGATGAAATACCCCAAGTTACTCTAAATGGAGATTCCAATTCTAGATTGCCAAATAATGCACATTTTACATTTCTTGGTGTTAATGGTGAAGATCTTATAATCAAACTTGATGAATATGGAATTGCAGCATCCACTGGCTCAGCATGCTCTGTGAATACACAAAAGGCTTCACATGTTTTGGAATCTATGGGATTTTCCCATGAACAAATTACAGGTTCATTAAGATTGACTCTTGGTATTTTCAATAATGAATCAGAAATTGAAGAAACTGTAAAGTCTTTAAAAAAAATTGTTGAGGAATTAAGATCGTTTTCACCGTTTAAAGAAAAATATTCTTTCACTTGAAATTAAATTTTAATTCCTAATCTGTTTCTTGAAATTAGTACTGTGGTCATTATCCCTACAACTAAAATTACCATTACTATACTTCCAAATTCTGGAACAACATAAGTTCCTATTATTTCAATATCTGAATCCCCTGCTTCAAAATTTATTGTTATTACTCTAGAATCTGCCAATACCACTGATTCTTGATATCCAACTTCTATTCCGTCTATTAGAACAATGAATGTATCGTCCTTGCCATCCTGCTTTTCAGCCCCTATGAATTCTCTTGGTAAGTCTAAAGTGATGGTACCCTCATCAAAAGCATCAATCTGTACTACTACTGCAAAAATATCTGAATCCACTACTATGTTTTTGACTGTTCCTCCGAAGATTGTATACTCTACATCAAACGTTCCGTGACTTCCAGCATCCACTTCAAAGTTTGTCGAAGTTGTAATTATTTCTGATTTTGGTGAATAACTAAATTCTGTCTCTGCAATGTTTCCTTCTCCGTATGAGGCCCTAACTGTATATTCCCCACTTTTTTTCCATAATGGACCTTCTGCAATAATGGTATGAGAATAACTTCCATCTTGTGCTACTGTGATTTGTGCTATATCTACCATGTTTCCTTCAGAAAATAACTGCAGAGTAATTGGTGTAGTGCCTACTATTGTGGTAATGTTTCCTGAAACAACTATTGTATCCCCCTCATCATAGTGATTATCATCTGTTTGAACTGAAATTAGAGATTCTTGTGCAAAAACTGTTCCAGTGGAAATTGCCAATAATAAAATGAGACCATAGAAAATTCTTAAACCCACAAACTTTTCAATGCACATTTGTATATTTCCTTTACTATTAAAAAATGAAAAAATGAAAAAAGTTGTGTAACTTTTAGTATCTTGGAACAATACTGAGTCTTGATTTTGCAGATACTGCAATTATTGAGATAATTGCTACTGCTAGAATCATGGCTGCTATTGTACCAAATTCTGGAATCACATAGGTACCGATTATTTCAATTTGTTCAGCGCCTGGTGGGAACATCACTGTTACTTTGTTTGCAACAATTTCAACATCATCCCATTCTTCACCATCAACTAGTACCATGAAGATACCGTCTAGGACTGTTTTTGTTGGGGTTACTGTCAGTGTTCCTTCATTTTCAGAGCTGATCATAATTACAATTGAATTATCATCTGTATTGAGACTTGCACCAGTTACCATTCCACCTGAAATTGTAAATGGCACACATTGGCCACTTGCAGATAATTCATTACCACCACATTGTTTGGTTTGTGTTGGTTGGTTGTATGTTGGTGTAAATCCAATTCCACCAGTTAGTTCAACTTTAGCTTTATTGCTTTTTTCAGCACTGCCATAGTTTACTTTAATGGTGTATGTACCATCGTATTTCCACATAGCACCTGCTGTATTTAGTGTCGTCTCAAAAGTACCATCTTGTGTTACACTGACTTGATCAATTGTAACTATGGAGTTTAAGGGACTAACAACAGATACTGTAACTGGATATCCAGAGGCTACGTTTGCTACTTGGCCTGTTACCTTAATCATGTCATTGTGTCCATATTCTGCTTTGTCTGTCCAAACAGAAATTGGAAGATCATCTCGCAGCATTTTTGCTGCTGCATCTTTAGCATCTTCCATAGAACATCCTACACATGCTTGTGGAATATCTGAGTGATCTTCCATATGTTCACCACCTTCATGGTGTTCAGCATATGCTGATGTCATGGTTAAAGTACCGACTGCAGTCAATAAGGCTAGTAGCGCGAACGACGTACGGTTGTTCATCTTGTTGCGATTTGCACCTGTCTCTATTTATGTATATTTAAAAAGAGAAAAAAGTTGTGAACTTAGTATCTTGGAACTATGCTAAGTCTTGATTTTGCAGATACTGCAATTATTGAGATAATTGCTACTGCTAGAATCATGGCTGCTATTGTACCAAATTCTGGTACTACAACTCCGTCCTGAATATCTACTTCAGCTGAAGCAGTATATTTTGGATCGTCAAATTGTTTAACAGATACTGTGTAGAATCCATCTTGTTTCCATAATGGACCACCTACTGTAATCTTTGCAGCAAACTCTCCATCAAGCATTGGTGATATTTGAGCAACTTTTACCACATTTCCATTTGGTGCAGTTACTTTCACAGTGATATCTTGACTAACTCTATCTGTTTTTCCAGTAACCTCGAACATTGAAGAACCATTCTCGACAACTATTGCATCAAGTAAAATTCCTGCATCTTTTCCAACATTTGTAGTGGTTGGTGTGAAGATTCCTGTTTCTAAGTTAGATTCTGTTACAGAAGTTCTTTGAGTCATGCCATCTTTTACTTCAACAAATACTTTCAAGGTGTACATTGAATTTGCTCCTGTGCCTTGTAATGCTTTAATTTGGTAAAATCCATTTTCAGTCCATGTTGGTCCGACTTTGAATGTTTTTACAAAATGACCATCATCATCTGGTGATAATTGATCAATTGCGACTACATTGCTTCCACTTGGAGATGTTACAGTAAATGTGACATCACTAAGTTTTGAAACTGTTTGGCCTGTCAATGTAATTGTATCTCCGCCTTTATCGGCTGTAGCTGTAAGAGACATTCCAATAGTTTGAGCAAAAGCATCTTGCTGAATAGAGGTCATTGAAACTAATGACACTGCCATGAGGGCGATTGCCATTGATGTTGTAGAACGTTTAAAATTCATCCTATTTCCACCCAGTATTATTGCTATTTATGTATATTCAAAAATCATTTTTTATGATCTTAGCTTAACCGATCACTCGGATCTTTAAAAATAGAAAAAAGATGAGATTTAGTATCTTGGTATAATACTAAGTCTTGATTTTGCAGATACTGCAATTATTGAGATAATTGCTACTGCTAGAATCATGGCTGCTATTGTACCAAATTCTGGGACTACAAAAGTACCGATTATTTCGATCTCTTCAGCACCTACTGGGAATGCTATAGTGAGAACTCTGTCAGTTGATGTTACTGTTTCATCAAAGTCTACTTCTTCTCCATCAATTAAGACGAAAAAGTCGTCATCTTCACCACCAATTGTTGCATCCAATACTGATCTAGGGATTGTAAGAGTCAATGAACCGTCGCTTGTTGCAGAAATTGAAACTATGAGTGAATTTGCATCCACATCAGGCATAATACTTAGTAATTTTCCGCCTGTAATTTCATATCCTATCAAATCACTTGAACCTTGAACTGATACTGTAGTTTCAGTAACTGAGGAAGGAGTCTTTGGAGTATCTGTAGATCCACCAAATTCAAATGATGTTGTTGCTGTTCGATTCTCTGTTCCGTATTGAACTGTAACTGTGTATTCACCAGTTGCTTTCATCAATGAACCACCTGCAGTAATTTCTGTGCTGAATTTTTTATCAGCACCAACTGTTACTTGTGCTATTGATACCAAGTTCCCATTAGGAGCTTTAACGATTACACTAACTGGAACACCATACAGATCTTTTACTTCTCCTGTTACTAGGATTGTTTCACCTTCTGCGTATGATGATTTGTCTGTAGTAACAACAATCGAGCTTTGTATTTGTCCAAATGCTGGTGCCATACCAATACTTGCAAATAATATTGCAGATAGGGCAAACACCGATAGATGAGCTTTCATCAATTTTACGCCTGAATTTATACTATTTAAGGTTGTGAAAAAATTTGTTGACAAAATAGAAAAAAGACGGGTTTTTTCAATTTTCAAATTACATATATATTAACCCGAGCGTGAATTTTTGACAGTTTGTGTGTATTATTTTCTGTTACATTTAATGTTCGATGTGGGGGACTTGTAAATGGCAACTAAGAAAAATCAAGTCCTAGTACCTGATCATGTCTATGTCCCTAAACATGAAATTATTTCAAAACAAGAAGCTGAAGAAGTTTTAAAAAAATATAATTGCAAACCAACTGAATTACCATTAATCTTTGTAAATGACCCTGCAATTTTGGGACTTGGTGTAAAACCGGGAGATATGATTAAGATAACTCGAAAAAGTCCAACTGCTGGTGAAAGTCTCTATTATCGTTATGTGGTGGAAATCTAAATGGCAGACCCTTCAACTAAGAGATGGCCAGTAATTCAAGA
>JABDOO010000017.1 GCA_013043295.1 Candidatus Nitrosopumilus sp. | reverse complement strand
GCATTATTCCATTCTTATGTAAAGTCCCAACTAATTTACCAATTTCATTAGATAATTCAATAATTTTTGATTCAGATAAATCATGGACAGGTTTACCAGGAATTTCTTGCATAAGAATAGATGTTTTATTTACATTTACAAAGTAAACAAGAGGTGCAGGAATTCCATATGATTTAACAAGAGATAGCATTTGAGATTCTTTAATTGTTCTTTGTTTACGAATTTTTGAATCCAACAAAGAATTTCTATATGTTTTAATTTTTCTTATTTTTAATATAGCCTTAGAATTTTCCCATTTTGTTTGATAGAGATCTGCTTCAGCACCTTTTTTGATTAATTTCATTAACATTATATCCAGAGGAATTCAATAAAAATTAATCATGGATGAGGGAGAAAAAAGAATCAAGCAAGAAGATTGTAGTGAAGACAAATTGGGAGCAGGGATCTTAACTTTGACAAATAAGAGAGTGGCATTTGATAAAACTAATGCAAGAATAATGGATTTTTCTAAACATTTTGGAGATACCGTATTAGATATTTCACTAGATAAGATAACAAAAACATGGAAAGAAGGGTTGTTGATGAAAAAAGTATGTTTTACTGCAAAGACTGATGATGGAGAACAAACTTTCAAGTTCGGAGTTTTTAATACTAAAAGTTGGGTAAAAAGTATCGAACAAACTATTAATGAAAATAAAAATTAATAATCTACTTTAACAGAATCTAATCTCCAAGATTGCGTCACAAAGGTATCTTTTAATGAAACACCAGGTTTTATTTGAGATTCCAATAATCCAGTCCAGCATATTTGACTACCACAATCACCAGCATAACGAAGAGGGACTACAAAAAACTTAGAACCATGTCGATTACAAACATCTTTTAACATTTCAGATAATCTTTTGTTTGCTGCTACCCCTCCTACTATCATCAATTCTTTTTTTCTTGTAAATGATAAAGCACGTTCTACTGCCTCACTAATCATGGCAAATGCTGTTTCTTGAAGTGAATAGCATGCATCCTCTTTACTTTTTGCTGCAACAGATTTTGTTGCAGATAACAATCCAGAAAAAGATACATCATTACCCTTTACTGAATAAGGTAGTGTAACATAATTTGAAGAAGAACTTGCCAACTCTTCAATATTTTTTCCGCACGGGGATGCAAATCCAATTGATCTCCCAAATTGATCTAGCAGTTGACCCAGTGTAATATCCAAAGTTTCTCCAAATACTCTCCATTGTTTATTTAAAAAAGCTAAAAGCATTGTATGACCTCCAGATACTAAGAGTACAAGAGGATTAGATGCTCCAGTGAGTAATTTTCCTAATTCAATATGCCCAATTGCATGATTTACTGGATAAATTGGAACTTTGTAGAATGATGACAAAGATCTGGCAACTACTGCACCTACACGTAAACATGGGCCTAAACCTGGTCCAGCAGCATATGAAATAATATCTAAATCTTTGATTGATATTTTTGCTTCCTGAAGGCATTCAGATAGTACCAAAGGACTATTTTCAATATGATGACGTGAGGCTTCACGAGGATGTATTCCCTCTCCTTCATCAGGTCGATAAATTTTTCTTATATCTGAAAGAATTTTTCCTTTTTTCCCATTTTTTTCAATTATAGCACAAGAGAATGTGTGAGCTGTACTCTCAATTCCTAAACCTAACATTTTATCCACGACTTAATGTAGAAACAATTTTGATGACGTCTCCATTTTTTAGTTTTTGATCACCACTAATTCTTTGCTTTGTTTTACAATCAATTGCATGTAAAAAGCCCTTTGCAATATCAGCATGGATTAACCCAGCTAAATCTTTAGCTGTAGAATCATGGGGCACCAATTTTGTGTCAGGAAGAATAGCTCCATCTTTGTTAGTAAGTTTAGTCTCATCTTCAACAGGGTATACTACTAGATAGTTTAGTGAATCAAAAACTGCAGTGTTTAAAATTTTTTGAATCCCAGTAGAGGGAATTTTTGAAAATACTGATTTTACTAGTTCCAGAGCTTTTTGTTGTGGTGGAGGAATTTGTTTTCCTTCAATAGTTGTAAAACCTTCATCACCAGAAGAATAATTTACAATTCCAGCTTTTGATGCTTTTCTCAAAAGTAATTCAGTTTCAGCACTACATGGAATGACGTTGTCTGAGATTTTTTTGATAATATCTAGATCTGTACAAAGATCAGCTTTGTTAGCAGCGATAATCATGGGTTTTGTATTTTTTCGTAACTCTTTGGCAAAATTTTCAATATCTTGTTCTGACCATTCCTTAGGATTTTTAGCCATAAATCCTAGTTTTTGGAGAATTTCTTGAACTTGAAAATCTTTAATTCCTAATCCTGAAAATCTTTTTGCAATTCCATCAGTGAGCTTTGCTCGCTTTTGATCTATCTCACGAGTTATTTTATCCCATTCTCTTTTTAAAATGTCTGCAAACCATTGATCAAATTCATCTTGTACAAAAGCAATATCTTCTAATGGATCATGAGTTCCAGCAGGTACTGGTTGTCCTTGAATATCAGTGGTTCCTGCAATATCAACAACATGTATTAAAACTTCAGCCTGTCTTGCATCATCAAGAAATTGATTTCCCAATCCTTTACCTTCATGTGCACCAGGGACTAATCCAGCAACATCAATGAGTTTTACTGGAATAAATCTAGTACCATT
>JABDOO010000127.1 GCA_013043295.1 Candidatus Nitrosopumilus sp. | reverse complement strand
GAATTTGTAAAACTCTTCCAAAAAAAGTCTGCTTAGAATACCATTTAGGAAATTGTGAAGGGCCTTGCGAATTCAAAGATGCTCAGAAAAGATATTCTAAACATGTCAATTCATTACAAGAGGTTCTTAAAGGTAAAAACCAAACCAAAGTTTTTACTAAAAAATTAGAAGAAGAAATGCAGCAAGCTGCCGAACTACAGCAATTTGAGCGTGCAAAGGATATTCGTGATACTTTGATTAGATTAGGTAGTCTTCAGACAAAACAAAAAATGGAGTATGTGGAGAATTCTGATGAAGAATATTTTGGTATAGGTATTCAAGAACAATCGGCAACTGTTATGAATTTTAGGATGATCAATGGGGTGATTAGAGATAGCGACAAGTTCTTTTTTGATTTGGTGGGTGATAATTCATTCTCAAATTTTTTGTACCAATACTATTCAACTCATAAAATCCCAAAAAATATTCTAGTTAGTAGTATTCCTGAGAATAAACAGTTGTTGGAATCTTTGCTTTCTGAACAGTCTGGTACTAAAGTTCAGATTATATCACCTACAAAAGGTAAGAAAAAAGATATCATAAATTTAATTTTAAAAAATATAAAACTAATTCATACTAAAGGTGGTGATCCTGGTTTAGTTGAACTAAAAGAAATTCTAAATTTATCTGTAATTCCTAATATTATAGAATGCTTTGATATTTCAAATCATGGTGAAGATTTTGCAGTGGGCTCTATGTCTAGATTTGTTGGTGGTATTCCAAACAAATCTGGCTATAGAAAATTCAAAATAAAAACAATTTCTGGGCGAGATGATTTTGCAATGATTGGTGAAATAATAAAGCGCAGATATTTCAGATTACTTGAAGAAAATTCTGTACTTCCTGATTTGATTGTAATTGATGGAGGTAAAGGACAACTTTCTGCTGCTATAAAATCTTTAGAATCACTTGGTTTGAATTTACCTTGTATCTCTTTGGCAAAAGAAAATGAAGAAATCTATTTACCAAAAAAGAAAAATTCTATTGTAATTCCAAAATACAAATCATCCTTGAAAATATTACAATATGCTAGAGATGAAACACATAGATTCGGTGTAGCATACAATAGGAATATCAGAAAAAATAAAATAAAATAATAAAAAAGGAAAAAGTTTTACCTAGTTCACTGTAACAGTGCCGACCATCCATGGATGAACCATACAGAAGTAATCGTAGTTACCTGCATCATTAAAGGTAAATGCATATTCTGCATCTGCCATGACTAAACTACTATCAAATACGCCGGATGGGCCATCAGCTGGACTTCCACCAGTTACTGTGTGTGCTGCTGTGTCGATGTTAATCCAATTTACTGTGTCTCCAGCATTAATTGTAATGTCTGCTGGTTCATAACATGCATTAGTCTCTTCACAACCTGGAACGGCTGTTCCTACTGGTATGTCAACTGTGTGTGTTACAGGACCTGAAGTTATTTCTTCAACTTCTTCAATAATTACTGAACCTACGTCATCAACTATGTCCATAGCTTCTTCACTTATTTCTTCAACTTCTTCTTTAACTTCATCCATTGCTACTTTAGGTGCATCTTTTACTTTTTCTGCAATACTTGCAAATGGATCAGCTTGAGCTTTTGGCTCTGAAGTTTCTGTTGAAACTTTTGGAGTTGACTCTGCTGGAGCAGTAATTGTTGGAGCATTGTATGCAGCTTCTCCTGCAACTGCAATTCCTACACCAATTAGTGCTATTGCAATTGAGAATACTATTGCTGCTTTGTCTATACCTGCCATAATTGATCCATGACCTTAGATATGGTAAATAAATCTAATCGTTTCAAAATCTCTTTTTCTACCTTTTACTTGTGAAATTAGAATTTTTGATCTCAAATAATCTGATATGCCCTTAAACTACACATTTTTGATATTTTTGAAATATTTACAGAATTATTGACCTACTTTTGAAAATTTCATATGATCACTCTAATCAAACATTAACCAAAGTCAATGAAATTGAACAAATCTTTCTTTTATGACTTGTATTTCTAGTATAATTACAATTGCAAATGAGCTCTCACCAAGTAACTAATCGTTTTTGGTCTTAAGCTCTTTTGCATCTAGTATTTTTTTTGCAGGATTGTTTGTCTGTAAAATTAATTCATAATCCACTTTTAATTTTCGTTGTGTAATTAATTGTGAGATAAATTTTATTCTATTTTTGATGAATTCATCGTCTATTTTTAAACTCGATGTTAATTGATCAAACATGATTTTTTCATCAAGTTTAATTTTTATTTCGTCTTCGTTTTTTATTTTAAAAATTCCAATTCCCCAAAATAGTCCAATGTGAAGTGAAATGTATTTTGATTGTAAAATAGATATTTTATCTTTGTAAATTTCTACATGTTCTCTGCTCTGTTCAGAAATTACATCCTCTGTTTTAATAATCCATGAAATTTTTTTGGAATTCCCATCTAAATAAAAAACATGGTGCAATTGTCAACCAAAAAGGGGTCTTTTGTCTATATATTTTGAATACCCCACTTATGATCATAGATTGAAAGGTGTACATATGCTAGAATCCCACGCATTCTTCTCAAAAATGGTAGATGAATTAGTAGAATTCTCAGAATATGATCCAGAATTAGCAGATGGAATCAAATGGCTTGATGATCAGGCTCAGAAAAAAGGTATCACATTTTATGATATGGTTTTTGAAGTGCTATACAAACACGATGTAAACTCTAAAGCTAAAGATTGGTTAAGTACAAGAAATTAATTTTATTGTCTCAAGTCTAGTGTTTTGTATTCACAACCTTCAGGTCCACAATATTTTCCAACATAGGTTGCCTTTGGTCTATACAAAGCAGGCTTTGGTGCTGCTTCTGCAAATTTCTCTTCAATGATGTGAGCTGCCCATCCCACTACACGTGATATTGCAAAAATTGGAGTGTTAAGATCCATTGGGATTTTTAGCATATAGTATAATGATGCGCTATACAAATCTACATTTGGATAGATGTCTCTATTTTTTTGTTTCTTCATTTCTGAAATAGTAGTAGTTTCTATTTTTTCTGTAATGTCAAACCATGGGTCCTTAGTTTTTTCTGCAAGTTCTCTTGAGAGTTCTTTTAAAACTTGTGCTCTTGGATCATATGTTTTATAGACTGCATGACCCATTCCCATTATCCTTTCTCCTTTTGAAATTCCTTCTGTGACCCACCTCTCTACTTTTCCAATGTCTCCAATTTCTAGTAGCATTTTCATAACTTCTGTGTTGGCACCTCCATGTAGCTCTCCGCTTAGGGCACCAATTGCAGCACTACATGCTGAATACATGTGTGCTCTAGTAGATGCAACCTGTCTGGCTGTAAATGTAGATGCATTAAATGTATGATCTGCATGTAAAATCAAACAGACATCAAAGATTTTTTCTACTTCAGGATCTGGTTTTTCCCCTGACATCATGTATAGAAAATTTGCTGCATGGCCTAGAGTTGGGTCAGGATCTACAATTTCCAAACCATTTCTTATTCTATTCCAACTAGCAACAATTGTTGGAACTTTGGCAATTAGATTAATCGCCTTCTCATAACTTGCTTCTTTATTTGCAAATTCTTCATCATAGTATCCTGCAAGTGCAGCTACAAATGCTTGAAGCATATCCATTGGATCTGCATCTTTTCTCCAATTACCCATGTTTTTTTGCATTTGCTTTGGAATGAATCTTGCATCTATCAATTTTGCATTAAATTCATCTAATTGATGTCTATTTGGAAGTTTATCATAAATTAACAAATATGCTGTTTCTTCAAATGTAGAATTCTTGGTAAGTTCTAAAATATCATATCCTCTGTAAATTAACTTGCCTCTTTCCCCATCAATGTTAGAAATTTTAGTGTCTGCTACTTCAATTCCCCGCAACCCAATATTTTTGGTCTCCATGCTGAGCCTATGAGAATTCTTCTATTATATTTTCTCCAAAATTATGTCTATGAAGTTTAGTAATTAGTCTAATAAGGCAACTTTCGGTCATAAATGAGAATTTTTAATCAAAAATTAAATGACTCCTAAAGAGCGTGAACATTTGAAAAAATTAGATGATTTGGTTCTAAATTCATCATCAGATGAATTAAAAAAAATCCAAGAAATTGATCATCAAACACAGTTAGAGGGATTGTCGTTTTATGATGTATATCTTGATTCTAGTTCTTTAGTAAATCAGAGTATCAAAAAATCATTTAGAAAATAATGATTTTGATTTCTTCATTTAAATGAGGGATTGTGTTTTTTATTGCTGTATTGGCTACCCTAAAACCAAAAATAACTCCTAAAAAAATTACCAAGAAAATCCTCTCTAAAAAAACAATAAAGAAAGTTACTCCTAAAAAAATTACCAAGAAAACTTCTGCTAAAAAAGTACCTAAAAAAATTACCAAGAAAACTTCTGCTAAAAAAACAACAAAATCCAAACGAACTAAAGTAATTTGTATCTCTCACAAAGAAGATTGTGATGGGATTAGCTCTGCAGCCTTAATTCGACAAGCTTTTGGAGGTGATGCAATACTAGTTGATTATCCTGGTCAGATGGAAGCACTAAACCAAGTGGTATTGGATGAGAAACTAAAATCTTTATTTATTTGTGATTTAGGATTAAGTAAAAAAACACAAGATGAATTTATTGATATTATGAAAACTTTAAGAAAAAATAAAGTTTCAGTTACGTATATTGATCATCATGACATTGATCCTAATGTTGTCAAAGCATTAGAAAAAATTAAAGTCAAAGTAATTCATGACATTAATGAATGTACTACTGTACAAGTTTACGATACATACAAATCAAAACTAAATGATCATGCTTCATTTGTTGCTACATGTGCTGCTATTACTGACTATATGGAAGACAGACCTATTGGTTCAAAGCTACTTCAAATCTATGACCGACAATTTGCTTTGATTAGTGCTACAGTAATGACTTACAATATTGTAGGACACCAAAAAGAACCTGATTATTTACAATATTTGGTTGAGGAATTGGCTGAATCTAAATTTCCTCATGATATTCCAAACACTTTTGAATTTGCACAAATTCAAGTGGAGAAATTATCTCAAATGATTGCAAAAGTCAAAAAAGGAATGAAAACTATGAAAAATCTTGGCTATATGGAAATTTTAGATGCTGGTGCAAGTGGAGCTGTTAATTTTGTAATGGGTTTATCTGGAAAAGACGTTGGTGTTGCATACAAAGAGAGAGTAGATCATGGCATTTATGCCGTATCTGTAAGGGGCTCAAAAAATTGTAAAGTTCACTTGGGAAAAATTGTAAATCTTTTAGCAACAAGTCTTGGAGGTTCTGGAGGTGGACATGATAAAGCCTGTGGTGCAGTAGTTCCAAAACCTAAAATTAAAAAATTCATTACAGAATTAAATAAAAAAATAAAATAATCACTGCAAGAATCTAGGAATTTTTTTCACTAGATGTGAAATTGAAATTCTTCCTGGGCCTGCAACTATGATTGCTAGAACTGCAGCTAACATTACGAGATCCCATTCCCATCCTCCTTTCGATACAAAAAATCCGTTTTCCCATCTGATATGAAAAATTGCTCCAAGTAAAATTACTGAAAATACTGCGCCTGTAATTCTAGTCATGACTCCTACAACTAACAAAACTCCTCCGATGAATTCTGCTAATGCGATTGGTAATTGCATTTCTGGAGGAATCCCGATACTTACTAGCCATTCTTGCCAACTAGGATCAAATTTCTTTAAACTGTGAACGATAAAGATTGCACCAATAGATGCGCTGATCCCCCAATGAGTCATGTCGTGTAGCAGATTCTCTTTTAGGTTTGCTTGGGTATTCATGGATACACGCTTTTGAAATTCATTAAAAGGATTTACCCAAATCGAATTGGAATAATTGTTTAATATTTTGCAAGTCAAAATTACTCAAAATTGAATTTTAAAATGCTTATTGGATGTGCAATTGTAGGAATTGTAGTTAGTGTATTTGCAGTAATGTATGTAGGTGAATCTACTCCTCAAGAAACTTTTGTAAATTCTGGAGAACCTGCTATGCCCTCAAAACTTGAAATTATGGAAACTGATGGAGTAAAACATCTAATTCCTCTTGAAAAAATTAAGGGAGGAGGTCCCCCCAAGGATGGAATTCCTTCAATTGACAATCCTGTATTTGCTGATGTAGAGGAATCTGATTTCATGTCTGATTCTGATACTGTGATTGGTTTGGAGATTGACGGTGAAGCAAAAGCTTATCCTATTTTCATTTTGGTGTGGCATGAAATTGTAAATGATAGAGTTGGTGGCACTCCTGTCTCTGTAACATATTGCCCACTTTGTTATACCAATCAGGTTTTTGAGAGAATAATTGATGGCCAAGAAGTAGAGTTTGGAACATCCGGAAAACTCTACAACAGTAATTTGTTAATGTACGATAGATTAACAGAATCATATTGGAGTCAGGCCCTTGGTTTGGCAGTAAAGGGAGAACTTAGTGGCTATCAATTAAATTTAATTCCCTTTGATGTGATTACTTGGGGTGATTGGAAAAAACTTCATCCTAATACTGTGGTACTAACAACTGATACTGGTTACATTCGTTCGTATGCAACTGATCCTTATGGAAATTATTACACAGAACCAAGAATTATGTTTCCAGTAGAGCATAGTGATGACAGATTACATCCAAAAGAAATTATTATTGGATTTAATCAAGATGATGTTTACAAAGCTTACAAACAAAATGATATTGAATCTGAAGTACTAATTAATGATTCAATAGGTAATACTCCTGTTATGTTAACTTCATTATTTTCTGAAAACTCTAGAGCATTTGTAAGAATCGTTGATGGTGATGAACTAAACTTTATTTTTAAGAATGGCAAAATTTTTGATTCGCAAACTAATTCTGAATGGAATTATGATGGATTGTCAATATCTGGACCATATCAGGGAAAACAACTAGAGCGACTACCAATTGAGCCTGGATTTTGGTTTGAATGGGTTGCTTTTCATCCCCAAACCCTAGTTTATGGTGTTTCCTAATGAATCCAATTCAGAAATCAACTCTTGCTGGAATAATTACGGTTGTAGTGTATCTCTCTGTAGTGGTTCTCACCACTCCTGCTTTAGAACCTCTTGCAGCAATCAGTGCAGCATTTCAATTAAACACTATAGTAATTATTGGAATGGGGATTGGAATTGGATTGCAAGTGTTTCTCACTGAGAAAAGTAAATTGTTAGGTTGTAAACTAGATGTCAAGAAAAAAGCATTTGGTGGAAATACTGGAAGTACAGCTGCTACATCGTTTTTTTCATTTTTCTCTCTAGTTCCTCTTGGTTGTTGTGGGTGGTGGCTATACGTATTATCTTTACTTCCAGGTATTGTAGGAACTGGGGTTTCGGCAGTTCTAATAGAATATAGTCAGATATTGGCATATCTTGGATTAGTAATAATTTTTGGATTTGCAGGATTGACTGCAATCAAATTAAGAAAAGAAATGAAATTATCTAAGATTGTTTAATTTATGTTAATTGAGAATGCATAAAGTTCCCCCTTGTTTTTACTGAAAAACTTTGCAACTTTTGCCATGAAACCATACTTTTTGTCCCTTAACTTTACAATTTCTTTGGTTTCTTTTTCATCTAAAATTTTAGCAGTACCTGAAATCCAATTACCAGTTATTTTTCCTTTGAAAGTACATGGTGCAATTTTTACTTGCAAGTTATTTTCAAGACGTTTTACTTTGCCAGTTTTGCTACGTGTAACCACATACACCAAATTATTTTTAATTATAAACCAAACTGGAGTCTTGATTGGTTGATTATCTTTTTTATATGTTTCAAGTGAGATACATTTGGATGGTTTTATTTCATCTAATTTTGACATGATTTTGTTGTTCTGTTCTAGAATTAATATCTAGGCAATATTGCAAGCTTTGATTTTGTTGAAACTGCAATTATTGAAATTATTGCTATTGCTAAAACCAATGATGCTACAACTCCAAATTCAGGCACGACAACTCCGTCTTTAATTTCGACTTGAATAGATTCTTTATGCTCTGATGCAGCGCCTTGGTTGGCAGTTATTTTATACATCCCATCTTCTTTCCACATGGGACCGCCTGTCTTTATTTCCGCATCAAAATTCCCATTAATTCTTGGAGTTACTTGTGCAATTGTTACTAGGTTGCCTCCCGGTGAATTTACAATTATTGTAATATCTGAACCTCTAAAACTTGTGTTCCCTTTGATTGATATGATGTCTGAACCATTTATTGCATCAGCTGTTAGATTAATTCCACTTGATATTGTGGGTATTTCATTCATCTCCATTTCTTGCTGAACTGTTTCGGGAATTGAATTTCTTGGAAGTTCTTGTGTTGCCACTGTAAATTCTATAGATGCTGTAATTTCTGAATCTTCATGACTTGCAATAATCAGATACGTTCCTTGACTGAAACTAGGAATAGGGGGATTTAGTAATTTTTTAAATTCACCATTCTCGCCAATTGCTACTTGTGGGGCAAAAACCAATGTCCCATCTGGACCAATAACTCTAAGTTTTACTGGTTTAAATTCAGATACATCGGTAATTTTACCTGATACCCATATTGAATCTAAAGCTTTGATTTCTTCTGAGGATACATGTAATTCTAAAGTTGGTTCAGCAAATGCTGATGTTGAAAACATTCCTATTAAGACAAAACCAAAAAATGTAATCTTTAGCATTTTTGTTATTTAATCAAAACTGTATATGAATGATTTCTAATATTGTGTGGTAATCTTCTTAACCTTTCTTTTTCTAAACTATTCTTTCTTTTTCTAGGGATTTTCTAATTTGAAAATTCTACGATTGCATCAATTTCAGTCATTGAATCTAATGGTAAGCAAGCAACTCCCACTGCAACTCTTGCATGTTTTCCTTTTTCACCAAAAATTTCAAAAAATAAATCTGATGCAGAGTTGATGACTTTTGGATGCTGTGAAAATTCAGGCATGGAATTTACAAATCCTGATAGCTTCACTATTCTTGTAACTTTATCCAAATCTCCTAACTCTCTTTTTATTTGTGCTAAAAGATTGATTGCACACATTTTAGCTGATTTTTGAGCTACTTCCAAGTTGTCATTTGAAACCTTACCTGTGAAGATCACTTTGCCTTCCTCCATAGGAATTTGTCCTGAAATGAATAGCAAATTCCCCGTCTTTATCGCAGGAACATATGATCCTGCTGGTGTTGGAGGGTTTGGGAGTTTAATTCCTAGGGAATCAAGTTTTTCTTCAATCAAGACTATGATGCTAATTTTTTACTTGGTTTTAGTTTTTTCTATTTTACCCAGAATTATGAAGGGGATGTTTCATATATGAAAAAATTTTGTACAAAATGTTACTGGAGACATTTTATGATGAGGATCTAGTGAGTGTCTCTAGTGGCATGTAATATTTTACTATTAGATCTTTAGATGTCCTGCTTTTGGAATCCTATTACTGAAATCTCTTTGGAGCAATATTCTTTCTTGTGTTTTCCTACCTTCTAAAAGCCTCTGATTGGTATCATCCATGAATTCATTAATCTGTTTGAAACAATTTTTTAGTTCTTTTTTTAACTCTACATCATCACTATTTTCTTTAGACCATAAGATTGATGAAGCTAATTCAAACATATTGGTCATATTTTCTAAAAGTGATTCATATTCCTCTTTTGTATATTTACTAAATTTTGATGAATTAAGATCTTTAGATATGTCTAAAAATATCTTTTTATTTTCTAGTTTTCTTAATGATGCTTTTATTTTTGATTCATATGAAAACATAATGTTGTTGATAAAACCAATATTCTCTTCAAGGGAATAATGATAATTTTTAACATAATATGCATCATCTTTGTATCCATGTTTTTTGATGTGGCCTAACACTTCCATTTTTTTTAATATTTCTTTTAATTTGGTTCTGTTGAACCTTTTTTTGTTATTTAGACAAGTTTCCCATAAATCTCCAAAATAATTTTTTTCATCATTCATGCATTCTAAAATATAATCAATGGAAATCATTTTCATGCAAATTATCTAATAGAGAATTATTTATTGGTATGACTTGGAAATGGTTGTAGGCGTAGGACTATCTGAATAATCCAAACTATCTCTCTTTACACGAACTATCAATTTTGAGTATTTTGTACAAGTTTCTTATCTAGTAATGTAATGAGCATTGAATTTCTAATTATGAATTAGACTATGTTGTTTCATGATGAAGAATTAGATGAGGAAGAATTGAACAAATGTTTTTCCAAATTAGATCCTAAAACAATTGAATTACTCAAAAAGGAATATTGCCATGATTGACAGAGAAAAAATAGTAATAATGATTTCAGGGCATATAGCAAAAAATCTTAGAGGAAACACTCCTTTTCAAAATACATCTGAATTTATTTCATATATTGCATTTAAAGAAAACCAGAAAAAAATCTAGAACTTTCCTAAAAAAATATTTTTTTAGAATTAGCTCTTGGTAATTTTGATATGGACTTTTTCTCCTTTATTGGAGTTATTCTGATATACTGTTCTAGTCTTGTAGCCTTGTTTTTGTAAACAACCCTCCAAAATTGATGCCCAGGGCAATGAATGACCGCTGTTTAGTTTTGATTCTACTGTGATATTTTTTGTATTTGCCTCAAAATTTACATGACCTGAGCATGTAATTTGCAATACTGCATCCATCATATCGATTACATCATCAAGTGTTTTTGATTTAAGAGAAATCCCGCTCTTTTCCAAAAGTTTGAACATGTCTGATTCTGATTTCTTTGAGGTCATTGTAGAAGTTAAGATGTGCATTAGTCCTGAGTCGTTAACGGTCTTAATTATTTTGTAAATCTCTTGTGCTTCAGCTTTTGTCATGTCTGCAAGTGCTCTTGTTTTTGTAGCATTCTTCCAAATATTTGAAAATATTTTTTCTTGGTTTGCTCCTAGAATGTCAGTTGATGAAAATATTGCACCTTTCCCATTTTCATTATTTACCATTAGTAATTCCGTCTCATCAAATATGAAACAATTTTGTGTAATTTCTGATGCCCTAATTTCAACTTCATCTGGAATTGATCTGAAAGATTCAGAACAAATCTGTGCTGGTGACACAAGAACTTTGACATCTAAATTACGACGCAAGACTGATAATAATTGCTCTTTACATTCAGCCAATAATCCAAATCCCCATTGGTCTGTCATTATTTTAATTGATGATTTTGAACCCTCGATCATTGTTTGTAGCTGTGACAAAACATTATTTGCACTCAAATGAAAATATCTTTTTTCCTCAGACCCTCTTGATTTTCTACTTTCTTCACTTGCTTTTTTTAGATTGGAAATAAGAGTATTCATTGCATTAACTTTATTGATCTGCTCATGAATGATTCCATCAAAAGCATCTTCGGGAGCAATTGCTGTACACATTATTGGTTTGCTTTTAGAAATTATGACTAGTTTCTTATTTTCAAGTTTAAGCAAAGTTGGATAAATTTTGGTTCTTGGAATTTCTGAATAATATGCTAATTCACTAGCTGAAATAGTGCCTTTGGCAATAAGGGCAACATATGCCTGGGCTTCATATTTGCTTAAACCAAATTCTTCTAAACTTACTGTTAAAACGTGCTCATTTACCATGATTATTGTTGCTTTGTTATTAGGTAAAATTGAGAGCTAAATTCCTTTACACAAATACTCAAAAAAAATCAAAATTGTATCTACAGATGTGTGTAACTGTGGTTACTAAATAATTTGATACACTGTCCTGATATACAGAATCTAGAAACCCTATTTGGTATGATGGTAAAATATGATGTTAATTCAATTGAAAATATTTCTCATTCTGTAACTCTTGTTCCTCGTTTGGACTATTCTGTAAATTTACTTGATGAAATTATTAATGTTCTAGAAGGTGAGCAATTAAAATTGGTAGATACGAACAAAGAACTAATTCATAATTTTGATGATTCTAATAAACTTCATGTAGATTCCTTTAAGCTTGAATGGTTAATGACCCATTCCTTAGAGATACTACTTGATGTAAGGAGGAACATGAAACGCATTACTAATGTAGGAAGCATCCCTGAAATTTTACCACCTTCAATACCACTGGTTAGGACCGTGAGTGCGCAATTATTTGAAATTATTCCCAATTGTAGTAGAAAACTCTCTGAAATATCCGTACATTTAGGCAGTATTGTTCTTGATTCTGCAGCCCTTACTATGGCAAGATTTGATTTTAGCCAAACCAATCACAAATCTTCAACTTTACTTAATGAAGTAAAATTGATGGTGGACTCTAAATTAAATAAGCAGTACCCTAATCTTGATTTTTTCAAACTATGCAATACTTGATATGTTAAACCAAAAACGAGATTTTTCAAAAGACGTAGAAAGAATTAGAGCCATATCCTCAAAAATTGATAAGAAACTATCTGAGGTAAAATCTTCAGATGATTCAAAAATTGATAAACTCACTTTAGAAGAATTACAGGATTTAGATAAAATTGTTGGAATTGCTGATTTCATGATGTGTAAATATTCTGATAAGAAAGAAATGCGCTCAATTCTAAAGCATTTTACTTCCATAATCAATGAGACTGCGACCTCTTTAGGCGAACTTGATGATGAGGTCTCTGAATTAATTATTTCTGCTGAAGATTCTATTAACAAGGTCAAGGATATGCATACTAGCATATCAGAAAAATCTGATTTTAAAAAAAAATACCATGATGGCCCAGACTATAATGAGCACGAAACAAGTGCAATTAATTTAACCAATTTTGTGACAGAGATTAACACCGTAGGATACCAACAAAATTCTCAAAGAGAACTTGCGTAGGTAATTAAGATGAGTATGGCTCCCCAAGAATTAGAGAACACAGCAAGCAAATATGCTTCTGAAGCAATCAAATTTGACTCTCAAGGTGCTCGTGGAATGGCAATTACTCATTACCAACATGCCATAGATTCACTCGTAAAATTATTACAACTATATCCAAATAGCAAACTGAATCAAATTTACAAAGATAGATGTAACTCCTATCATGGAAGAATCACTGCACTACAACAAGCTCATGGAGTGGAACCTGCAGTTGATCCTAAAGCCTCAGAATCTGATCAAAAGAAATCTGTACAGAGGCAAGAAAATGAAAATGATTTTGAAGAATTGGTAATGAAAGAGAAACCTGATGTAACTTGGGAACAAGTAATTGGGTTAGACGATGCCAAAAGTGCACTTCGTGAATCTATTGTATATCCAACAAAAAGACCTGATTTATTTCCTCTCGGATGGCCAAAAGGAATGTTACTTTATGGTCCACCTGGAACCGGAAAAACTATGCTTGCAGCAGCAACTGCAAATGAAATGGATGGATACTTCATTAATGTAGATGCATCATCTATGATGAGTAAATGGTTAGGTGAGGCAGAAAAGAATGTTTCAAAATTATTTACTATGGCACGACAATATGCTGAGAAAGAAGGAAAACCTGTAATTTTGTTTGTTGATGAAGTTGATTCTCTATTGGGTTCTAGAAATAGCGAAGTAGGTGGAGAAGTTAGAACTAAAAATCAATTCTTAACTGAAATGGATGGAGTCAATGGTAAGGGAAAAGATTTGATGTTGTATGTAATTGGTGCAACAAACAAACCATGGAGTCTTGATTGGCCATTTCTTAGAAGATTCCAAAAGAGAATTTATGTATCATTGCCCACACAAGCAGCACGAGAAAATCTCTTTGAGCAATACACTGCCCCATTGAGTAAAAACTATAGAGTAAACAATAGAGAATTAGCAAAATTGTTTGACGGATATAGTGCAAGTGATATTAAAGATGTATGTCAGGCAGCACAAATTAAAACAGTTCATGAAATTTTCAATTCTCCTGATTATCACGAACCAGTTGAAGGTGAAGAGCCAGTTCAACCACGGGAACTCACAACTGCTGATTTCAAAAATATAATGGAACGACGTAAACCTAGTGTTTCTCTTGATATGATTCGTGCATATCACAAATGGAGTGAAGAATTCCAAGCACTCTGATAGTGTTTCTCTATACAGCGATCAATTTTTCAAATTTTCATTCCGCATAAAACTTAAATTCATAATAACTCGGACTTTACGAGGGTCACAATTACTACAAAGAAATCAAACCATGCAAAAAAGTTTGGAAAGCTGATCTTTGATGATGGTACTGTCCTTGATGGCCAAGGTTTTGGTTATTCTACTACTGTTTTTGGAGAAATTGTATTCAATACCGGTATGGTTGGTTATACTGAGGCTCTAACTGATCCATCATATAATGGCCAAATTCTTACTTTGACATACCCTCTTGTTGGAAATTATGGAGTTCCAGATCCAACAATAGTTGATGCAGATGGAATTCCTAAATTCTTTGAATCTGACAAAATCCAGGCTCGAGGATTGGTAGTTCATGAGCTCTCACTTACTGCAAGCCATTGGAATCTCTTTATGACTTTAGATGAATGGATGCATAATGAGAAGATTCCGGGAATTTCTGGAATTGATACTAGGGAATTGACTAAAAAACTGAGAACAGGTGGTGTGATGATGGCCGCACTTGTTGTATCTGATTCAGAAATTAATGTAGATGATGTAAAGATGCAACTGAAATCTGCAACTCATTACGATTCTGAACAATTCATGGATGATGTTTCAACAAAAGAAGAAAAAATCTTTGGTGATGCTGAGAATACAGTTGTAGTAATTGATACTGGTGCAAAACATGCAATTCTAAGAAATATTCGAGATATTGGATACAAAGTTGTATTGTTACCTTGGAATACTCCTTATGAAAAAATAATGTCGTACAATCCAAAAGGGATTGTTCTTAGTAGTGGCCCCGGTGATCCACAAAAATGTCCAGATACAATTGATACTGCAAAAAAATTAATTGAAGACAATATTCCTACTCTTGGAATTTGTCTTGGAGCTCAAATCATTGGTATTGCAGGAAATACTGAGACATACAAACTAAAGTATGGACATAGAGGTCAAAACAAACCTTGTGTTAATTTAGAAAATAATCAAGTATACGTAACTAGTCAAAATCATGGATATGGAATTACTCCTGAATCCTTAGAAAAATCTGATTTTAATTTATGGTTTACAAACGCAGATGATAAAACTGTTGAAGGAATCAAACATAAAACAAAAAAGTGTATTGCAGTACAATTCCATCCAGAAGCTGCACCTGGTCCATATGATTGTAAATTTATTTTTGAAGAATTAAAGGAACTAATGGAGAAGCAATAATGCCTAAAAATGAAACATTAAACAAAATTCTTGTCCTTGGTAGTGGGGCAATTAAAATTGGTGAAGCTGGTGAATTTGATTATTCTGGAAGTCAATGTCTAAAAGCAATTCATGAAGATGGATTGAAGAGTGTTCTAATTAACCCCAACATTGCAACTATTCAAACAGATACAAGGTTTGCAGATCAGGTATACCTCTTACCTGTTACTCCTGAGTATGTTGAATCAATTATTGAAAAAGAAAGACCTGATGGAATAATGCTCGCATATGGGGGTCAAACTGCATTGAACTGCGGAGTCAAACTAGAAGATTCTGGAATTTTACAAAAATATGGAGTAAATGTACTTGGAACTCAGGTCCCAGGCATAAAAAGAGCTGAAGACAGACAGCTTTTCAAAGACTCGATGAAAGAATGTGGTGTTCCAGTACTCAAAAGTAAGACTGTTACTAATTTTGAGGATGCAAAAAAAATTGCAGAAGAACTTACTTATCCAGTTATTGTTCGTGTTGCATATACTCTTGGTGGTAGAGGTGGAGGGGTCGCACATAATGAAATTGAACTTCATGAGATTGTAGAAAGAGGAATCAAAGCATCATTGGTAGGTCAGGTTTTAGTTGAAGAATACATTGGACACTGGAAACAAATTGAATATGAAATTATGCAAGATTATGACGGCAATAATGTAATAGTTTGTAATATGGAGAACGTTCTCTCAATGAAAGTTCATACTGGTGATAACATTGTAGTTGCACCCTCTCAAACAATTAATAATCATGAATATCACATGTTGCGCTCAGCAGGCTTGCGAGCCACTAAACATGTCGGAATAGTTGGTGAATGTAATATACAGTATGCTCTTGATTCTGATTCTGATAGATTTGTTGCAATTGAAATTAATCCTAGACTTTCTAGATCTTCTGCTCTTGCTAGTAAAGCAACAGGATATCCTTTGGCATACATGTCTGCAAAGATTGGATTAGGTTACAATTTATCTGAACTAGTTAATAGAATTACAAAAAGTACAACTGCATGCTTTGAACCTTCTCTTGATTACATTGTATGTAAACATCCTCGATGGGATTTTTCAAAATTTGAATTAGTTAACCCAAAACTAGGTCCTACTATGAAATCTGTTGGAGAAGTAATGGCTGTTGGGAGAACTTTTGAAGAATCTTTACAGAAAGCAATCAGAATGCTTGATATAGGAAATGATGGCTTGGTATTGAATCGTACTACGGGAAAGTCATACACTGATGAAGAGATTGAAGAGAAATTATCTCATCACGATGACAAGATTTTGTATAATGTTGCAATTGCACTAAAGATGGGAATTTCTGTTGATAAAATCTATCAACTCTCTTCTATAGATCCTTGGTTTATTGAAAAAATTAAAAATATTGTTGATATGGAAAATCAAATCAAATCAAACTCTCTTGATGACTCCTTAATGCGTAGTGCCAAGCAACTAGGGTTTTCAGATAAACAGATTGCTAGAGCAGTGGAGAAAACCCCTGATGAAGTGCGTGATTTGCGTAAAAAAATGGGAATTGTGCCTGCTGTAAAGCAAATTGATACTCTTGCAGCTGAATGGCCAGCAGTAACCAACTATCTGTATATGACATATGGGGGATATTCCAACGACATTGAAATCCCTTCAGATGAAAAGGGTGTAGTAGTTGTAGGTGCCGGTCCCTATAGAATAGGAAGTAGCGTAGAATTTGACTGGGGTACCGTAAATATGGTTTGGGGTTTGCAGGAAAATGGTGAAAAAAATGTATCGGTGGTTAACTGTAACCCTGAAACTGTTTCTACCGATTATGATATTTGTACAAGATTATATTTTGAAGAAATTACACAAGAAAGATTACTTGATATCTCAGACTTTGAAAACCCAAAAGGTATCATTACCTGTGTTGGTGGACAAACTGCAAACAATCTAACTCCTGGTCTAGCCGAACATGGAATCAATATAATGGGGACAACTGCTTATGATGTTGATAGGGCTGAAGATCGTTCAAAGTTTAGTGCTGAGCTAGACAAACTTCATATTCAACAACCAAGATGGCAAGCGTTTTCAAATCTAAATGAAGCAAAAAGTTTTGCCCGGGATGTAGGTTTTCCAGTAATTGTTAGACCTTCGTATGTTTTGTCTGGTGCTGCTATGAAAGTTGTTTGGTCTCAAGAAGAACTTAAGACATATGTTAAAGAGGCAACAGACGTTTCTCCTGATCATCCAGTTGTAATTTCAAAGTTCATGCTAAATTCATTAGAAGTTGATGTTGATGGAATCAGTAACGGAAAAGAAGTTGTAATTGGTGCAATTGTTGAGCACATTGATAGTGCAGGTGTTCATTCCGGTGATGCAATGATGTGTATTCCGCCTTGGCGTCTTAGTAATAAAACAATTGATACAATTAATGAATACACAAAAAAAATTGCTTTAACATTTAATGTTAAAGGACCATTTAATTTGCAATTTTTGGTCCATGATGATCACGTTTATGTCATTGAGCTAAACATTAGAGCATCACGTTCCATGCCCTTCGTTTCCAAATTAGTCAAAACTAATCTGATATCCCTTGCATCTAAAGCAATTTTAGATAAACCCCTGCCTAAAATACCTGAAAATAAATGGCAAAAAATTCACAACTATGGAATCAAAGTACCTCAATTCTCCTTTATGCAATTGGAGGGTGCTGATATTGCATTAGGAGTAGAAATGCAATCAACAGGAGAAGCTGCATGCTTTGGAAATAGTTTTTATGATGCATTATCAAAAGGACTTACTTCAGTAGGATACAATCTTCCCGCTAAAGGAACTGCACTTGTCACTGTTGGTGGTGCTCAAAATAAGGAAAAACTTGTAGCATCAATTGCTAAACTAAAACAATTAGGATTTAAAATTCTTGCAACAGAGCACACTGCTGAATTCTTTGAGGAGAAAATAGGTGAAGTTGAAATAGTACATAAAATTTCAGAACCTGAACGAAAACCAAATATTTCAGATTTATTATATGAGAGAAAAATTGATTTTATAATAAATATTCCAAGCACATCAACGTTGGAAAAATATGTTGGAATGCTTGATGATGAGTACCAAATTAGACGAAAGTCCTTGGAATTAGGAATCCCTGTATTGACAACGATAGAATTAGCTGATTCCTTTGTAAAAACACTAGAATGGTTAAGAGATAATGAAACTACAAAGGATCCTATAGAACCGTATGATGAGTACGACTAATTATAAAAAACATAAACACATGTATCCTAACAAATAACATGGCAAAAAAATTTTCTGATGATGAACTTGATGAAGTTCTAAATAAAATTGAAAAATTTGATAACGATGGTATTCGTTTTGTTCACTTGAAAGATAATGTAAAGAAAAATTTTGTTAAAATAAAAATTGCAGAATTTAAACTCAAAGATATTTTAGTTTTTTTAGATGAGAATGGACTAGTCCAAAGAATTCCTTTTGATGATAAATCTGGCTTTCATGATCTAACACTTTATCGAATAACTGACAAAGGTCGTGATTTGATTACGAAATTTGCCCGACAACCAAATGAGGATTGGAATAAGAATAGCTATCCATCAAATCTATCGTGCCAAAATTGTGGCTATTTTTATCAAATTAGAATCCCTTATTCTGATTCTGTCAAAATTTGGACAAAATCCCAAAGATGTCCAAATTGTGCAATGAAAGGAACTTTGACAACTAAATTTATCTAATTAAATTACTTGTGATATGTTTGACTCATTTCCAATAATTGTTCCATCTAGTGTTATGATTTTTGCTCTAGAGATGTCTTTTATTTTATTAATTATTGGGGAAATGGATTTTTTGTATTGCTTTCTATGTGTGGCGTAAAAATATTTGTTAAATGATGGAATTATTGTAATTTCAATCTCTCCACTTTTGTTGGGAAAAATATTTTCTTTTTGAGTTTTTATTGAAACCCACACTCTTTGACCATTAACAATAGAATCTTCTTGGAAAAAAACTGGATGAAGATGTCCCATGATAATTTTATCTACATTAGAGAAATTTTCTGATGGCATTGTATGCCCATGTGTCAAGAGAATATTTTCTTCAACCATGCCCGTTGAACTAATCATTGAAATATTTTCTGGTACTAATTTCTGAATATTTGCGTCATGATTCCCTGGAATTAGCACCACATCACATTTTTCTCTAATCTTTTTAAAAAATAATGGAACTTCATTCCACTCGTTTCTTGAAATATTTTTAATACTTGATTTGACATCTCCTAATAATATTACTGAATCTGGTTTTTCTACATCAATTATTTCTGATAAATCTTCAATCGACTCGCTTACAGTTGAATTCTTACCAATGAAAATTTCATTTGATGACATACTGTTTTCAAATCCGATATGGATGTCTGTAACCACCAAATTCTTTTTTTTACCTTGTAAAATTAATGCTGGTTTTGATGGAACTATTCTAGTTTCTATCATCAAAGTTATACTGTAGATAAGTGATTAAACCCTTATGAGTAAAGATGTGGATCGTATCCACTCATTGGTATCTGAAAAACGAGTAAAATTGCATGTTTTTGAGCCAACTCATAGGAAAATTTGGACTGTGGTAGGAAAAGGAGAGGAACATTGGATTGATCCTGATTGTAATTACTGTTCTTGTCCTGGATTCTATTTTGGGAAATTAAGTGGGAAAACTACTTGTTATCATCTTGAATCTGCACAACTAGCTAAAGATAATGATCAAGTTGAAGAAATAATTTTTTCTGATGATGAATTTTCTAATTTCCTTTCTGGATTAATATCTGCATTATAATGATCCTTTATTCGAATGTATTAATAACTAGAAATTTATTATGATATTATGGATGAGGACCAACAGAATTCTGAAATTGAAAAAATTGCTAATCTAATGGTGCATGATGGTTTATCTCCTGATGAGCAAGATGAATCAAAATTAGAAAAATACAAAAATCAAATTAAAACTGATTGTGGTCTTGATGATGAACAATCAATGAAAATTGTTTATGAAACATTACTATATAGAAAATTAAAAAATTCTGATTCTGGTGATGTTTTAGAAAAAGGAAATGAGTTTGGAGCTGGATTCAGCTAAATTCACTATAATGGTATAGTGTCGATATCATCTTTTGAAACGCCTTTCCATAGACCAATCATTCCTTCTGGTTCTACTTCCTCAACTTTAGTAATTTGTTGAATCTTTATGTGGTCTGGATTTGGAGGCATCCATAACATTGCCATATAGTCTCCTACCTCTCCTACTTTAGTTGGTAAGGCCATGGTGACTTTGTCTGCTGCGAATCCTTTTGCAGTTAATGCGTTTGTGGCTTTTTCTTTAAGATCCATTTTTCCATGTAGGAACAAATAGACTTGTTTTTGAGTATCAATTTCTGCCATGATTTCAGGTGGTTTTCAAACTAAATCAACCTTTCTTGATCCATTTACTCCAAAAAGGGTTAAATTAGAACACACAAAAATCTCAACTGTGAAAATCTTTACTGTTGGGAGTAAATCGTTTGTAACTAGCTTTCAATTAGCCGGAATTCCTGGAAAAATTTCTGAAGACCCAGAAAAAGCTTTACAAGAAATTAAAACATTGACTGATGATTCTGATGTTGGTTTAGTGTTAGTCAGTGATGATATTACAGAATCAATTTCAGATGAATTAACTGCATTGAGGGCTGAAAAATCTACTTTGGTATTTGCATTACCTGCAACTGGTAGTGAAAAAACTGAAGTTGATTACCGAGTAATGTTAAAGAAGATTCTCGGCGTATAATCTACTTATAATCAATTATCTAAAGCTGTACCATGAAAACTGCATCTGTTAAAGAATCATCAGTAATTTCTGTTGATGAAACAGAAAAACCACAATTGGGCCCTGGTGATATTTTGGTAGAGATGCATGCATGTGGTATTTGTGGATCAGATTTGGAAAAAGTATTTGGTCAATATGGTCAACCATCAATGCGTTTGGGTCATGAACCCTCTGGTATTGTTTTAGATGTAAGCCCTGATGTAACTGAATTCAAAAAAGGTGATAGAGTATTCACACACCATCACGTTCCATGTTATAATTGTCATTTTTGTAATCATGGAAATGAAACAATGTGCCAAAAATACTATGAAACAAATCTATCTCCATGTGGGTTATCTGAAGAATATGTTGTTCCTGCATGGAATGTTTCTCATGGAGGCGTATTGAAAATTTCTGATTCACTTAGTTATGAAGAAGCTGCAATGATTGAGCCATTGGCTTGTTGTGTTAGGGCATGGAAAAAATTTCCATATCGCGAAGGAGATTCAACTGCAATTTTTGGTGTTGGTCCTACTGGAATGATGCATGTAATGATAGCTAATGCTAAAAAGTTTTCACAAATATTTTGTTTTGATGTAAATTCTTTTAGATTGGATTTTGCTAAAAAATTCAAAATAACTGATTCTATTTTATCTACAGATGAGACTAGAAAACAACAGATTTTAGATAAAACTGAAGGTAAAGGTGTGGATGTTGCAATTGTTGCTACAAGTAGTTTAAAAGCTCTTGATGATGCAATTGACATGGTAAGAAAAGGGGGTTCTATCATGATGTTTGGTGTTCCTTCCAAAGGCGCAAAATTAGATTTAGATATGAATAAAATATACTCTAAAGAAATTACTCTAGTAACTAGTTATGCTGCGTCTGATTTAGATACAAAAGAGGCACTAGAATTAATAGAATCATCTCAAATTGATGTCAAACAATTAATCACACATACGTATTCTATTTCTGATTCTCAAAAAGCATTTGATCATGCACGTACAGGTGAAAATGCAATGAAGATTATAATTACAAAATGAGAAAGGCTTAAGAAGGGATTTTCATTCTTTCAAAATCGAAGCAATATGGATTGGGGATTAAAAAACAGGATTTCAAGTATCATTAAACCACAAAATAATCGTGCACTTATGTTGGCTGTAGACCATGGTTATTTTCTTGGACCTACTGAAAAACTGGAGAACCCCAAAAAAGTGATTGCACCTCTCTTGAAACATTGTGATTCTTTAATGGTTACAAGAGGTGTTCAAAGAGCATCAGTTTCTGCAACTACCGATACCCCAATGGTATTACGAGTTTCTGGGGGTTCTAGCATTATAGGTGAAGATTTGTCTCAAGAAGACATTACTGTATCTATAGAGGATGCAATTAGATTAAACGCTAGTGCACTTGCCATGTCCATTTTCGTTGGTTCAAAATATGAATATCAAACCATTGTAAATCTAGGTAAACTTGTCAGTGAGGCAGAAAAATATGGATTGCCTGTTTTAGCTGTTACAGCAGTTGGAAAAGAACTTGGTAAAGATGCCCGATACCTTTCTTTGGCCTGTAGAATTGCTGCTGAACAAGGTGCCCATATAGTCAAAACTTACTATTGTGATAACTTTGAAAAAGTAGTTCAGTCATGCCCTGTTCCAATAATTGTAGCAGGCGGTAAGAAAATTTCTGAACGCGATGCTTTACAACTAACATACAATGCAATCAAAGGCGGTGCAGTTGGAGTTGATATGGGTAGAAACATTTGGCAATCTGAACATCCAGTTTCAATGATTAAAGCAGTTAGAGCAATTGTTCATGGAAATCAAAATGTTGATCAAGCATTCAAATTATATAATAAATTAGTTAGTGAGGAACCTAAAAACAAACCAAATCCTAATCAAAAGAAATCAAACAAACCAAATCCTAATCAAAAGAAATCAAACAAACCAAATCCTAATCAAAAGAAATCAAACAAACCAAATCCTAATCAA
>JABDOO010000110.1 GCA_013043295.1 Candidatus Nitrosopumilus sp. | reverse complement strand
ATGATTCTATTTGTGATGGAATTACTGGAACTTCTGTAATTTTTACTGTTCCAATTTTATTTGATTGTTGTTCAACAAACCAGACATTATCATCTCCATCTGATTCCATAAATTGAACAAATGATGTTTCAGTTGGAATAGGAACTTCGATTAAATTATTGTTGTCCGGATCAAATACTCCAATACTGTCAATGGTGTGTTGTGCAAACCATACATTGGCATATCTATCAAATGTCATTCCAAATGGTAATGCTTCACTATCGGGCACTGAAACTCGTTCAAATGTTTCAAAAACTGGATTAAATCTAGTTATTGCCAAGCCTGTATGCTCTGCAATCCAGAGATTTCCATCTTTATCAAACAACAAAGCCTCAGGACCTTGCAAAACTGTGTCTGACATAATTTCAGTTAGATGATTATTTTCAGGATCTATATACCCAATCTTTCCAGTACCTGTGGTAGTATACCACATCATACCCTCATCATCAAGTGCTAATGCAAATGGTAGATTTTCTTTTCCTGGCAATACGATCTCTTCGAATTCATCACTTTCTGGTAAATATTTTACAATCCTATCCTTGTTAACAATTGTAATCCAAATGTTTCCATCAAAGTCACTTTTGATGAAAAGCGGGGTGTTCTTTGAAATTAATGGATCAAGTTTTGGAATTGTTTTTGTTGTTATTTGTTTTGTAACTGTATCAATGAATCCTATTTGATTTGCTGGAGTATCGGTAAACCAAATATTTCCTTTATTGTCTTGTGTTAGAAATGTTGAAGTTAATCCATCAAATGAATATGCTGAAAATTCTTTTGTATCAAGGGAAAATTCCCATATTCTAGGAGCTGATGCATCACTAATCCAAATTGAATTATTTCCATCATAGAGAGGGAAGAGAGGTTTTGCGGCTTCTGGTAAATCATATTCGATAATTTGAGTTTGAATGTTATTTAATCTAGGTTTTACAACTAAAGTCAATATTTTTGATTCATTTGCATTCTCAGTTCTTTGAGCTTCAACTTCTACTAACCATTCTCCTGAAAATCCAAAAGTCAATTCCCCTTGGAATTCCATTGCACTATCTTCACTTTGTTTTGTAATTTGCATAGGAACTTCGATTGGTGAAATATTCCGTGATGGATTTGAAACTTTGACTTTTATTTGATTTGAATCCGTTAGCGGTTTGCCTTCAAAGTCACTTACTTTAACTAAAATTGTATTTGCACCACTAGAAAATGGTGAGATATCAATATCAAATTTCACATTTTCAGTAAATTCTATTGTTTTGAATCCATAGAAGATTTCTTGAGCATCAACTTTTTGGATTTCACCTGCAGGTAATGTTCCGTTAGCTAACAATGCAACGACCCCTAGAAGAACGATTCCTAATACTGCATCAACTTTGAGTGATCTCTTTAATTTTTTATGAACTGAAATTTTTCCTGATGAGTAATTCTTTTCAGCATTTTTTTGAACTTTAAACTGGAAAAATCCTCCCAACCCTACCATTACTGAGGCAATTGCAATTTTTAGAATTATTAATTGGCCATAAACTGATTCTGTGATTAACCCTACATCGCTTTCTAAGAACCACAAAAGTGTGGGCCCTGTAATAATTACAATTCCAACAGCAATGATAAATGCAATTGAGAATCTTGGAATTAGTACTAGACTCATCTTCTCTCGAGTCGATTCTTTTAGTTGTGAAAATGTTGGCAATAAAGTAAAAACAAAATAGAATATTCCACCTATCCATATTGCTGCAACTAAATTGTGAACATAATCAAGTATCAGTGCAGGCGTTTCTCCACTAGCTGCTCCATGTCCAATTAGACTTGAAGTTGAAATTAATGCTAGTGACATTACAAGCATTGGGATTTGATTCTTTTTTGATAGAGTTTTTTTCCTATCTAAGCCAAACCAAATTCCTAATAAAATTATTGTAATTACCATTCGTATTAACCAAATATTTCCAAAGTCAGTTTGAATAGCATTCAGTGGTGATGTCTCTAGTCGTATGGTCTGAACTGCAATCATCAAAATATCTGAAACAAAAACTAATCCCAGACCAATTCCTGTAAGTGACATAAATTTCCCATGATGGATTTTTTCAATTTTTTCTAACTCTTCTTTGATGGAATGTTTGTTTTGAGTTCCCCAAATCAATAGAGATGCAATCACTACTCCAAGAACAATTGTTTGACCTAAAATTCCTGGGAATCTTGCACCTGCTTCAGGTAAAAATATGAGTTCTGATGGTTTGTCTATACCTAAATTTTCAATATCAACTACTACATCTCCTACCGCAAACAAGAATGCACCAGGAACAAGATGTCCATCAACTTTAGAGAGAACTTTGGTTACTGCTGTATACACTCCATCTTCTAATGGTGGCGTAGTGACAATAAGCGATGATTCTCCTTCATAGTAGTTGGTGTCTTTGTTATCTATTTGATTTCCATTATTGTCAAGCACTCTGAGTTCACTAAAATTAATGTCAATGGGTTCTGAAAAAAATACAATTACTTTGGTGGTTCCAGCAGGTGCATTAGATTCTAAGCTTGGAATAGTTTCTTCTGTAAAAGGATGTGCTGCTGCAAATGGAATCGAAATGAATGATAAAACCAATAAAAATAATAGAAATTTTCTCATTTGTTGTTAAGTTGTTTTATGACAATTTAAACAGTTTACAATTTCTAGATTTGTACCAATTTACATAAAGATAATAACCTATGATTGTCCAATGATGGTCGTGAAGATTCCATTTTTTGGCCTTGTGGCAATATTATTTTCCGTTGGTTTGATTACTCCTTCATTTGCACACACTACTGTTGAAGTTGGACCTTATGAAATTGAAGCTGGGTGGGGAATTGAGCCTCCCGTTGTAGGTATAAGAAATGATCTGGTTTTCAAAATTACAGAAGCAGGAGTAACTGAAGGAACTCGTAACGGAGTAACTAGTGTTTTCAAAAATACTGAGGCAACTGTAATGTTTGGAGGTGCATCTAAAAAAGTTGATATTAATTCTGATCCACGACCTGGATATTACTACTCACCAATAATTCCAACTAAAACTGTAACTTATCTGGTTGAATTTAAGGGAGAAATTCGTGGCACCCCTATAGATATTAAAATTCCTGTTGAAGACGTCGAGCCTACTGCAGTACTAGATTTTCCACCCGCAATTGGTGAAGGAGCAGCAGATGTCGCAGCATTGAAAAAAGCTATTTCTTCTTTACAACAGGATGTTTCTAAACTAAACTCAGGTGAAACCAAAGTTTCTTCTG
>JABDOO010000105.1 GCA_013043295.1 Candidatus Nitrosopumilus sp. | reverse complement strand
TATCATTAATGGATGGATTAGAAGCTAGAGGTAAAGTAATTGTAATTTCTGCAACAAATAGACCTAATGCAATTGATCCTGCACTTAGAAGACCAGGAAGATTTGATAGAGAAATAGAGATCAAAGTTCCAGATAAAAAAGGAAGAAAAGACATTCTTGCAATTCACAGTAGAAATATGCCTTTAGGAGAAGATGTTAATCTAGATAAAATTTCATCAGTTAGTCACGGATATGTCGGTGCAGATTTGGAATATCTATGTAAAGAAGCTGCAATGAAATGTTTGAGAAGATTATTACCAGTTTTGAATTTAGAAGAAGAAAAACTTCCTCCTGAAACTTTGGATAAATTAATTGTAAATCATGAAGATTTCCAAAAGGCACTCATTGAAGTAACACCATCAGGAATGCGAGAAGTTTTCATTGAAAATCCAGATGTAAAATGGGATGATGTTGGAGGTTTAGAAGACGTTAAACGAGAATTACAAGAAGCTGTTGAATGGCCAATGAAATATCCTGGTCTATATGATAAACTAGGACACAATATGCCAAGAGGTATATTATTACATGGTCCTAGTGGTACTGGTAAAACTTTACTTGCAAAAGCAGTTGCTACTCAAAGTGAAGCAAACTTTGTTTCAGTTAGAGGTCCTGAACTCTTATCTAAATGGGTAGGAGAATCAGAGAGAGGGATAAGAGAAATTTTCAAACGTGCACGTCAGTCAGCACCATGTGTTGTGTTCTTTGACGAAATTGATTCTATTGCACCAATCAGAGGTGCAGGTGGAGAAACAGCAGTTACTGAAAGAGTTGTTAGTCAATTATTAACAGAATTAGATGGAATGGAGAACATGCATGGAGTTATAGTCTTAGCAGCAACTAATAGAGCAGACATGATTGATCCTGCATTACTAAGACCTGGAAGATTTGATAAAATTATTCAGATTCCACTTCCAGATAAGGAAAGTAGAAAGAGCATATTGAAAATTAATGCTGAAAAAATTCCAACCATTAGTGAGGAAAGTGATCCTAATCATGTTGATTTCGACAAACTTTCAGAATTAACAGATGGACTTAGCGGAGCAGATACTGCATCTATTGCAAATACTGCTGTATCTCTAGTAATTCATGAATTCTTAGATAAAAATCCCGATGTCAAAGACATTGAGAAAAAGGATGTGGATGCTAAAGTAACTATGAAACACTTTGAAGAAGCAGTAAAAAAAGTAAGAGAGCAAAAAGACCTCAAGATGGGCGAAAAACTAGTTGCTTCCTATTACAGGTAGTTTTAATAAAATAACAAGTCTAATCCTCATAAATGTCAGAATATTCTGGATATGATGGAAATTCATTAGAATTTCTAAAAACTAATAAAATTTCAATTGGGGATTCTGTAAAAATTTTAGCTGATATAACATATTCAGGCATAATTATGCCAAGATATGAGCACAGTGATGACAAACATATTGTTCTAAAATTAAAAAGTGGATACAATATTGGTTTAGAAATTTCCAAGATTGAAGAAATAGAGAAGATTGTTTCTACAGAAAAAATTATTGAAGAAAATGAAAAGATAGAGAAAAATGAGCAGTTGCCAAATATTCTATTATTATCAACTGGAGGTACAATAGCTAGTAAAATTGATTATAGAACAGGTGCTGTTACACCAGTATTAACTGCTGAAGAATTGAATTCTTCGGTTCCTGAGCTTGCCAAAATTGCAAATATAGATGCAAAAGTTCTGTTTTCTGAATATTCAGAAAATATTATGCCTGAGCATTGGTTAAAAATTGCTGAAGAGGTAAATCAATATTCTAAATCAGATTATTTAGGAATTATTATTGCTCATGGTACAGATACTATGCATTATACATCATCATATCTTTCTTTTTCATTGGCAGGATTTCCAATTCCAATAGTGTTGGTAGGGTCACAAAGATCTTCAGATCGTGCATCATCAGATGCAGCATTAAATCTAATAGGAGCTACAAAATTTTTAACTGAATGTAAAACAAATGGCATCTACATAGCAATGCATCAAGATGAAAATGATGAAACAATTGCATGCCATATAGGTACTAGAGTAAGAAAAAATCATACAAGTAAAAGAGGAGCATTTCAAACAGTTGGAGATGATCCTGCATTTTTAATTGTAAATAATGAAATTCATAATAATATGAAAACAGAATTTTTTACAGACAAAGAATTTGAACCTAAAATAAAAATAAATGAAAAAGTTGCATTAGTGAAATATCATCCAGGATACGATCCATCTTTGTTAAAACATATCATAGATTCAAACTATAAAGCAATAATTTTTGAAGGGACTGGTCTTGGACACATTGGAGAAAACATGTATTCAATGGTAAAAATGGCAAATGAAAAAGGAATCTTTATGGGAATGACTTCTCAGTGCATAGATGGCAGAGTGAGAATGACAGTTTATGAAAGTGGTAGAGATTTACTTGATTTAGGTATAATTCCTCTAGAAAACATGATACCAGAGATTGCATTGGTAAAAGCAATGTGGGTTACTGGAAATACTGAAAATCTTGATGAAATTAAAGAAATCATGCTAAATAGAATTGCATGTGAATTTTCAAAATAAGCAGGAAGCAATATGGAAGAATTTTCAATAAATAATGTAGGCGTCAAAGTAGGTTTAGAAATTCATCAACAGCTTGCAACTAATAAAAAATTATTCTGTAATTGTATGCCTATTGAGTCAGATGAATATTCAATCAAATTTCAAAGGAAGTTACGAGCATCAAAAAGTGAATTAGGAGAATTTGATCCTGCTGCATTGTTTGAAAGTACAAAATCTAAAACAATAATGTATTATGCAAATCATGAAAGCAGTTGCCTAGTAGAACAAGATGAAGAACCACCACACGAATTAGATGAAGATGCAAGGAGCATTGCATTGATAATTTCTTCATCATTAAAATCAAACATTTTTAGTGAAATTTATCCTATGAGAAAAACAGTAATTGATGGTTCCAATACTACAGGATTTCAACGCACTATGCTAATTTCGCAAGGGGGGTTTTTCAATGCTGGAGATATGAAGATAGGCATTCAATCAATTTGTCTTGAAGAAGATGCTGCCAAAATTTTAGGTGAAGAAGGTTCAACAAGAAAATTTGGATTGGAGCGTTTAGGTGTTCCATTAGTTGAAATTGCAACAGAACCTTTCGAAGTAGAATTAACAAAAATTAAAAAAATTGCATTATCACTAGGAAGAATTTTGAGAAGTACAAAACAAGTGAAAAGAGGTCTAGGATCAATCAGGCAAGATGTTAATGTTTCAATTAAAGAAGGGGGCGGTGTTGTTATCGAAGTTAAAGGAGTACAACAATTAGATCAATTAGAAAAAGTTGTTGAATATGAAGCTAAAAGACAACATGGTTTGTTAAAAATCTCAAAAAAAATTCAAGAGAATAATTGGAATTTTTCTAAAAATGACAAAAAAGACATTACAGAATTATTTTCAAAATGTGAATCAAAAATTATTCAAAGCGCTATAAAGAAAAATCACAAAATCATTGCCATATCTTTTAAAAACATGGGTGGAATATTTGGATTTTCACCATATGAAGGCATCAGATTAGGTAGGGAAGTAGCAGAATTAGTGAGATTTTTTGGAATTGGTGGTGTATTTCATTCAGATGAACTTCCTAATTATGGAATCGAAGAGTCAGATTTGAAGGATTTAAAGAAAATTTTAGAAATAAAAGAAAATGATGCATTTTTGATTTTAGCATCACCAGAAGAAAAAATCAATACGATTGTAGATCAAATTGTTTTAAGAATAGAACATATCAAAGATCACGGCATTCCAATAGATACAAGACTAGCTACACAAGCAGGAGAAACAAAGTTTCTCAGACCTAGACCAGGTGCAGCAAGAATGTATCCTGAAACTGACATACCTCCCATAATTATTACAAAAGAAGAACTATCAGAAGCTGAAAAAAACATACCAAAATCATGGGATGATTCGATTAAAGAATTAGAAAGTAAATATAAAATTAATCCCCAACTTGCTGAGCAAATTTTTGATTCACGATATATTGGATTATTTGAAAAAATTATTAAAGAAATTAACACAAATCCAACATTTGTAGCATCAATCCTTTGTTCATCAATTACAAATTTGGAACGTAGTGGCCTAGATTCTAATTTATTAAAAAATAAAGAAATAATGAAGTCATTTCAGTTATTGGAATCTGGAAAAATTGCCAAAGAATCTATTGAAATAGTATTTGGAAACATAATGGCAGGAAAATCAAAAACTATTGAAGAAGCTTTGAAAAATACTTCAATCCAATCTGTTAACGAAGATGATCTAGAAAAAATCATTAAAGAAGTTGTAGAGAAAAACGAAGATATCATTAAAAATCAAAAAGAAAGAGCAATAGGACCACTGATGGGAATTGCTATGAAAAAATTAAGGGGTAAAGCTTCTGGTGAAATAATCAACAATCTTCTTTTAAAAAATATTAAAAAGAAAATTAAAAATTTAGAATAAATTGATGCGGGAAGTGGGATTTGAACCCACGAACTCCTAGAAGATAAGGATCTGAACCTTACACCGTTGACCAGGCTGGGTGACTCCCGCATTTGAAAATTTTGAAATCTAGAATAAGTTTCTTTATTATACTTGAAAACAATTAAACAAAATTAATCTAGTGATAAAATGGAATTTAGAGAAGTGTATTGTTCAAACTGTAAAAAAGTACTAGGTCGATATAATACAAAATTCTATAATGAGGAAAAAGTTGGTGAGTTAGTAAATACCACGCATTCTACACATATTAGAAAAGGACATCAAGTTAACATTAGAAAGTTTGAAAAAAATTAGCTGATTTCTATTTTTTTAACTGCTTCATGGAGATTTGAAACTCTATGAATTTGATTTTCAGAAACATGTTGATTCCAAGGTTGTGAATACAAGATTACTTTTTTATTATTTTTGAGAAATTTTTCTGTATTAAGAGGGGAATCGTCAATAAATATATCATAATCTAGATCTGCTTTCATTGGACCGTCAATAACTGAAACGTAATTGTCATAGGATATACTATGATGATCTAACCAAGATTTGACAAAAGAATTAGTGGAATGCTCCCTAGCAGTTACAATATCAACTTGACCAAGACTACAGAGAGATTTTGTTATTGATGAAAGATTCTTTTCTGTTGTAGGTATTGACATCCAATTTTTCCAACATGCACTAAGTTCAGTATAAAAATCAAAAGGATCTATTTGAAAATCTTTCCAAAATTCCCAATTCGTAATTTCATGTTTAGCAATTCTTGGTCTAATTGAATTGTTAAAATTTAGCCAAGATATTATCACATCTGCAAGTACACCATCTACATCTAATGCAATTTTCATTTTAGTCACTTGTTTTTCTAAATTCATCTAAAAGATTTTTTTGATGTTTATTGAGTTTTTTAGGTATAATGACTACAAGTCTCACAAATTGATCACCTTTTCCTCTGGAATTGATGTGTGTAACTCCCTTTCCTTTTAGTTTGATAATGGTGTTTGGCTGACTGCCAGAATCAACTTTGATTTTTTCTGTTCCTTCCAAAGTTGGAACAGTAATTTCACAACCAAGTGCTGCATCAATCATACTAATATCATGATCATAGAAAATATCTTTTCCATCTCGATTGAATTTAGAATGTGGTTGTACTCTTACTCTAACAATTAGATCACCATTAATACCATCAGGAATTTCATTTCCTTCCTCAGGAACAGTATAATCACCTGAATCAATTCCTGGCGGAATATCAAATGTTACAGTTTTTGAACCTTTTTTCTTTCCTTGTCCTTTGCATTCATTACATGGGGTTTCAATAATGGATCCTTGACCTCTGCAAGAAGGGCATGGTGCGGCTGTAACAAAAGATGCAAAACCCATATTTCGTGTTTGCCTAACTTGCCCTTGACCATTACATGAATCACATGTCTTTTTGTTAGTACCAGGCTTAGCACCTGAACCATCACATGTATCACACTGAATTTGTTTTTGTAAATTTATTTCCATTTTTTTACCATGAAGTACATCTTCTAATGTTACAGTAGTTTGATAAAGAATATCAGATCCTCTTTGTTGTTGATTAAAACCAAATCCTCCACCTCCACCACGACCAAAGATTGATTCAAAAATTGAATCAAATCCTCCACCTTGTGCACCCTGAAAAATATCTTCATTGGAATATCTGCCATCAACACCCGCATGACCATGTTGATCATAGACTTGTTTTTTTTCAGAATCAGAAAGAACTGCATAAGCTTCAGAGATTTCTTTGAAATGCTCCGCAGCTTCTGAAGATTTATTACGATCCGGATGAAATTTCAATGCTAATTTTCTATACTGCTGTTTGATTTCTTCGGGAGAAGACGATTTAGTTACACCTAAAACTTCATAGTAATCACGTTTTGCAGCCATGAATTATACCTTGATCATAATTATAGTATAAATGATTGAATCAGAATCTCAATTAGTTTTTGTCTCATCAGTTGAAGAAGATTCTTGATTTTTGGAATCTGCGGCTTGTTGTCCATCTGCGCCTTGTTGTCCATCTGGTCCAGGTGGAGGAGTTGCATTTTTGTATAATTCTGTTGTAACCTCATTTACCAGAGTTTGTAGTGCTTCAAGTTTAGGTTTCAATTCTTCAGATTCTTTATCCAAAACTTCTCTGACCTCTTTTACTGCATCAGTAATTTTGATACCTTGTTCTTGGGAAATTTTATCTTTAAGATCATGATTTACCAATTTTTCTGTAGTGTAAATGTAACTTTCTGCTTCATTCTTCAAATCAATTTTCTCTTTTTTCTTTTTATCTTCATCAGAGAATTTTTCTGCATCTTCTTTTAATTTTTCAATTTCTTCTTTAGATAATTTGGAATTTGATTCAATTGTAATCTTTGCTTCTTTTTGCGTCCCAAGATCTTTTGCTGTTACATTAATAATTCCATTTGCGTCAATATCAAACTTCACTTCAATTTGTGGAATTCCTCTCGGAGCTGGTGGTAGATCGGTAAGGTTAAAACTTCCAAGAGAAACGTTATCAGTTGCCATGGGTCTTTCTCCTTGAACAACATGAATAGTGACTGCTGTTTGATTATCTGCCGCAGTTGTGAAAACTTTACTCTTTGAAGTAGGTATAGTAGTATTTCTTTCAATTAATGGTTCTCTTACACCACCTAGTGTTTCAATTCCTAATGTGAGAGGAGTTACATCTAGTAAAACAATATCACTGCTAACATCTCCAGCAATGATTCCTGCTTGAATTGCTGCACCCATTGCCACAGCCTCCATAGGATCTACACCAGATTCAGATTCTTGACCAATTAGTTCACTAACAAATTTTTTGACTAGTGGAATTCTTGTAGGTCCACCAACCATTACAATTTTACTGATATCAGAATTTGAGAGCTTTGCATCTTCTAATGCTTTGAGAACTGAAGGTTTGCATCTCTCAACAATAGGACCAATTAATTCATCTAGTTTGGCTCTAGTAATTCTTATCTCTAAATTTTTAGCTCCTGCAGAGGGATCATGTGCAATAAATGGTAAGTTAACATCAGTTTCCATAACAGTGGATAATTCAATTTTTGCTTTTTCAGAAGCTTCTCTAATTCTAGTCATTGCAGTAGAGTCTTGAGAAAGATCTACACCTTCTTTTTTCTTAAACTCATCAACTATGAAATCAATTAGAACTTTATCCATGTCAGTACCACCTAATTGAGTATCACCTGATGTACTTAGTACTTCAAAAACACCTCCACCCATTTCCATAATGGTTACATCTAATGTACCCCCACCAAAATCAAAGACCAGAATTTTCATGTCTTCTTTTGCTTTATCTAATCCAAATGCCAAAGAAGCGGCAGTTGGTTCGTTAATTATCCTAACAACATCTAGTCCAGCAATAGTTCCAGCATCTTTGGTTGCTTGACGTTGATTGTCATCAAAATATGCAGGTACTGTAATTACAGCTTTTTGAACGGGTTCCCCTACAAATGCTTCAGCATCTTTTTTGATTTTTTGAAGAATGAATGCAGAAATTTGTTGAGGTTTGTATTCTTTATCTAAAATTTTAAAAGTATGATCGGAACCCATTTTTCGTTTAGCAGCAACAATAGTACTATCAGGATTAGTAACAGCCTGCCTACGTGCAGGTTCACCAACCAAAAGATCACCATCTTTGGAAAATGCCACAACAGATGGAAATGCTTTACCTCCAACAGTGGCACCTTCTGCGGCTGGTATAATGGTCGGTTTTCCACCCATTACGACTGCTGCTGCAGAGTTACTTGTTCCTAAATCTATCCCAATAATTTTAGCCATATTTTATCATCATCCTTTTTTTGAAATTTCTACTAACGTCGGTCTTATAACTCTCTCATGAGAAATATATCCCTTCCTGATCTCTTTTGTAATTGTATTATCATCTAAATCTGAATCATTGATTATAGATATTGCCTCATGAAAATTGGGGTTAAAAATTTCTCCTAATGCATCTATTGGTTCAATATTATATTTTTTCAATAAAGAATCCATATTTTTTAAAATAGAATCTAATCCTTCAGAATTTATTTTACTATCTGAAAAAACTTCTTTAGCTCTCACAAAATCATCATAAATTTTTAAAAAGTCTAATACAAACTCATTAATTTTTGAATTGACACCATTTTCAATATCAGATTGGGTTTTCCTACTTAGATTTTGAAAATCTGCTAATGCTAGTTTTAATTTTTCTTCATAATGAGATGATTTTTGTTTTTCTAAATCTAATAATTTAGAGAGATCTTCAATATTTAATTTGGATGTTAATTCTGAAGGATTATTTTCAGTTTCTTTTTCAGAGATTACATCAACTGGAATTTCATCAGAATTAGATTCGCTAGACAATCCAACAAAAATAGTAATTTAGCTAATTTATACTATTATTGATTGTTTCACATAAAGGATTAGCTTTAACAATGATTAGATCAGAATCTTGTTTAGTTTTTTCTATATTTTCAAAATCAGATTGCGAACAAGCTACTACTATGGTAGTTTTATCACTATGAAATAGATCAAAGTTAGGATCTTCATAAGCTTCTACATCACCAATGTAATCCCGTAGTCTCGAAGTCAAATTTTGTAGCATTTCTATTTTATCTCCACGCATGGCGTGTTGATCAAGTGTCCAAGATAATGCAATCTTTGTTCTACTTGCTTTAAGATCATTTTTCTTTAAAGTTGAACGTATTTCATCAATTAATCGTTTAATGTATCCATCAATTCCTTTAACACTTCCATTAATTAGATACATCAGTGAATTTGCACCTTCAAATGAGGAGCCTAGAGATTTCAAATCAAATAATCCACTTACCATATTGTCAAGAAAGATTTTCTGAAAATCATCAGATGAAAGATCATTTTTGGTTACTTCATCTTGAGCGTATTTACATACCTCTAAAACACTACATAGACTAGAAAAACGAGATAATACATCAATTGCATGGAAATGCTCAGATGATGAAATAGCTACAAATTTTTTCTCTTTTTTACCTACTGTTAGAAGTTCTGATAGTGTAGAATCTTCTTTTCCATTGAATGATCCTATAATTTTTGGTTGTTCATTTAGATCTTCTAATGGGTAATAAAAATAAGAAATATGTTTTCCAGTCTGAAGACCTGTTACATGTTCAAGTAATGAAATATTTTCATTGTTTCCCCCAAATCCAGTAGGAAGCGTAAAAATCACAGAGCTGTTCTTTTTCATCGAAGAAACTGCATCCTTGAATTTTGAGTGAATTTCAGTTTTGATATCTTGTCCAGTTTTTCTAATTCGTGGAGTAAAGAAAAGATATTGTGCTTTAGAAATTGCCACATCTATGGGTTCCATTGCCAACAAAGGTTCATCTTCTTTTAGAGAAGAAACATTTGGATATGTTTTAGCAATTTCAGCTTTGAGAGAAATTGCTGATGGGGTTGATTCGTCTATAATGTATACATCTGCACCTTTAATTGCCATTTGAGATGCAATAGAATATCCCTCTGTACTAAGTCCATAAACAACTACTTTTGCTCCCCCCATTACATTTACAGCTAGTATTAGACTAAGAAAAACTTATTGAACTTACCATAATTAGGAAATTACTTGAAAATCTGGATTGATATTCTAACACCAAAACAATTATTGTTTTCTGAACCAATTGTTGAAAAATTAGCCAAAAAACATGTTCTTTTATGTACTTCACGAGATTATGATGAAGTTTCAAAATTAGCCAAAATACGTGGTTTTGACCTTATTTTTGTGGGAAAGCATGGTGGCGCTGATAAGAAAAGTAAACTCAAAGCCAGTATTGACAGAATGGAAAAACTGTCTAAAAAAATTAAGACATTTTCACCCGATATTGCTATTAGTTTTTGTTCTCCAGAGGCAGCTAGAATATCTTTTGGGTTAGGAATTAAACATGTAGCATTTTGTGATTCTCCACATGCTAATGCAGTAATGCAATTAACTCTACCTTTAATTCAAAAATTGTTAATTCCCTATGCAATATCAAAGAAAGAATTTTCAAAATATGGAATTGATGAAAAAAATATTATTCAATACAAAGCAATTGATGCCTTTGTTACTATACAGAGAAAAATAAATCTGAATGCAAAATTACCATTTAAAATTAATAATAAGAAAAACATTCTGATAAGGGTTGAAGAAGAAGAGGCATCATATACATCTAAATCTAGTAAAATTATCCCCATAATCAAAAAAATAGGAAAGGATTTTACAAATGAAAATATTGTAGTGTTGGGAAGATATACTAAACAAATTGAGAATTTACAAAAAATAATTGGAAAGAGAATAAAAATTGTTAAAATGTCATATGATGGAAAACATTTGTTAAACAATACAGATATTTTTATTGGATCTGGTGGAACAATGACTGCAGAATCTGCATTGATGGGAATTCCAACAATTTCATATAATGCTGTTCCAAACATAATTGAAAATTTCTTAGTAAAAAAATCTCTAGTAAAAAGAGAAACAAATGTAAATAATATTTCAAAATACATAAAGAAAATTTTTGAATCAAACAATAATCAGAGTCATAAAAGAGCAGAAACCATTAGAAAGCAGATGGAAGATCCTATTCAAAAATTAATTAAAATAATAAAAGAATAGAAGGTTTTTGCTTTATGAGCCAATTTCAAATAAAAAGTTCATTAAGGGAATGAGAGTGCTCGATTTAGCAGCCCGGTAGTGTAGCGGTCAAGCATAGAGGCCTTTGAAGCCTTTGACCCCAGTTCGAGTCTGGGCCGGGCTACTTTTTTAATAAAATATGATTTGTAACACGAATATATCATAGGGGGTTTTTCTGAAATTAGGCATAATGACTGATATAATTTTAGGTATGGGGGAAGTAGGAGAAACATTATTTCATCTACTTGAAGAAAAGAATTTTGACATCATAGGAATTGATGTAGATTCTTCAAAATGCAAAAATTATTCAGAAAACGAAAAAATTAAAAATCCAGAATATCTTCATGTTTGTTTACCAGGAGAATTATCAGAGTTTGTGGATATTACAATAAATTGGATCAATAAGATTGAAGGATTAAAAGTTGTGTTGGTACATTCAACAGTAAAACCTGGAACTACAAAAATGATTCAGGAGAAAACTAAAGTTTTAGTTTTATATTCACCAGTTCGTGGAGTACATAAAAGATTTTTAGATGACATTAAAAAATATACAAAATTTATTTCTTCAGATGAAAAAAATGTTGATCCTAAAATAAAAATTGATTTAGAAAATAGATTTGAAAAAATAGATTGGATGTCAACAACAAAAACTGC
>JABDOO010000069.1 GCA_013043295.1 Candidatus Nitrosopumilus sp. | reverse complement strand
CATTTTTTAGCCTTCCCATATCATCAGAATACAGAGCAGACATGGTTTCAATCTCTTGTTCAAAATAGTAGTTTTCAACATAGTTTTTTAATTTTGATTTCAGACCCTTAAAGTCAGAGGATTGAATGTTTTTATCATCAATTTTGTTTAAAATGACCTTTGCAAATCCATTAATTTTCAACAGATCCTTCATTATAAGATTAATATCTCCAGGTTTATCTTTTATCTCTTGAAGATGGGCATAAGATTCCAATATTTGAATTAGAATATTTTTCAGATATTCATGGTAGCTAACCATAGTTGTTTTTGAGATTAATCCAATCTAAAGTTTGGGAAAAATACCTAACACTTGTCTAATTTTTACACATTTGCTTTAAATTATCACTGATTAACTGTAATGACAATGCAAGGAGACGCTTATCTCATGTGTATTAATCCACTTTGTGCTATGCAATATTCAATTACCAGCACTAAGGTACAATGTGAAAAAGGTCACCTTTTAGATGTAAAATACAAAAAAAGACCATCCGATGTTCTAAAAGAAGTATTCTCCCAAAGAAGAAATCCTCAAGGAAGCATATTTAATGAAAGTGGGGTTTGGAGATTTAGAGAATTACTAAATTTTTGTCAAATTGATACTGAAAATATAGATGAATGTTCTAAATATCTAGTATCTCTTGATGGTGCAGAAGGTAGACAATCAAAACCATATCAAATGTCTAAAGCTGCAGATTTCATAGGAATTTCAAGTAATAATTTATGGTTACAACCAGAAGGATACAATCCTAGTGGATCATTCAAAGATAACGGGATGGCAACTGCAGTTACACATGCAAAAATGGTTGGTGCAAAAAAAATTGTTTGTGCATCTACAGGTAATACATCAGCATCAGCAGGTATGTTTGCTGCAAATGAAGGAATTAATTGTGATGTGTATATTCCTGCAGGTCAAATTGCACCAGGAAAGCTAAGTCAAGCATATCAATTTGGAGCTCAAATTGTTGAAGTGGATGGGAATTTTGATGATGCGTTAAAACAATCATTAGATGATGCACAAAATCATGATGGCTATACAGTAAACTCAGTCAACCCATTTAGAATTGAAGGGCAAAAAACAATTCCTTTTAGAGCATTAGAATATTTGAATTGGAATGTTCCAGATTGGATAGTTTATCCTGGAGGCGCACTAGGAAACACATCAAGTTGTGGGAAAGCACTAATGGAATTATACGAATGGGGATGGATTAAAAAAATTCCCCGAATTGCAGTAATTAATTCAGAAGGTGCTAGTACATTAGCTGATTTATACAATGGTAAATTTGAAAGTGAAGAACTCAGGTGGAATAAGGGTAAACCCAACACAGAATTAATTTCTAGATATTATGATCATTTAGATAAGGAAGGATTACGACCAAATACTAAAGCAACAGCTATTCAAATTGGAAGACCTGCAAATATTTTGAAAGGATTACGTGCGCTAGAATTTACAAATGGAGTTGCAACAACAGTTACCGATTCTGAAATGTTAGACGGAATGTCAGTTGTAGGACTAAATGGATTTGATTGTGAAATGGCATCTGGTGCTTCTGTAGTTGGCATTAAAAAACTGATTAATGAAGAAATAATTAAAAAAGATGAAATTGTTGTAGGTATTCTCACAGGAAGACAAAAAGATGCCATGATTCCTGTGGATTATCATAAAAATTCTGAAAATAGATTTGCAAATCCCCCAAAAAATTAGCCGTGATTTTAATCTAAGATAATTTTCAAATCTCAAACCTTAAATCTAGGCTTGACAATCAATGTTTAGCCAAAAGATGGTGCAAAATAACTAAATGAGTAATACGTGTATTTCTAATAACATTACGAGGATGATATCTTGGTAGAACTTTGGGTTGAACTTGCTGCATTAGCAGGATTGATTGGGTTATCTGGATTTTTTAGTGGATTAGAAGTATCGCTAGTCGGTACAAGTCAGGCTACTGTAGAACAATTACTTAAAGAGAAAAGGCGAGGAGCAAAGGCACTTCACAAATTAAAATCAAATCCAGGTTGGATGATGTCTGCAGTAAATCTTGGGAATAATTTAGTAAACATAGGTTCTTCTGCATTAGCAACAGTAGTTGCAATTAAAATATTTGGGGATAGTGGACTCGGAATTGCAATAGGAATTATGACATTTTTAATCATAATTTTCGGAGAAGTTACCCCTAAAACGTATTGTAATGCAAATGCTACTAAAGTCGCACTTCGTTCTAGTGGGATTTTGATGATGTTTAGTTATGCCATGTATCCAATTGTTTGGGCATTGGAGAGGATTACACGTGTGATGATCAAGATCACAGGCAGTGATTATCATCCTCCAGCATTAACTGAAAATGAAATTAAAGGAATTATTGATCAAGGACATAGAGATGAAGCATTAGAATTACATGAACGCGATTTAATTCATAGAGCAATAGAGTTCGATGATACTGTAATAAGATCCATAATGACTCCAAGATTAAAAGTACAAATGCTTCCAGCAAAAATGCTTTTGTTTGAAGCTTTACCATTAATTAACCAAAACCCTCATTCAAGAATTCCAATTTTCGGTGAAAATCATGACGATATTGTGGGATTTATTCATGTAAGAGATGTTCTAAAAGAACTTGAATCTGAAAATAAAATGAAAACATTACAAGAAATATGTAGAAAGCCTGTATTTGCATCTCAAGAAAAAATGGTGAGTTCATTACTTAGAGAAATGAAAGGTAGAAAAACTCACATGGCAATTGTTATTGATGAACATGGCGGTGTAGAAGGATTAGTAACATTAGAAGATTTGATAGAAGAGATCATTGGAGATATTGAGGATGAAACAGATTCCCCAACATCTAGCGAGTATGAGCGAGTAGATAATGATACAATAATTACAAATGGGGAAATTGAAATTGAAAGAATCAATGAAATTTTTAAATCAAATTTACCTGAAGGAGACGATTACAGTACATTGAATGGATTATTACATGAAAAATTACATGACATACCCCAAGAAGGAGACAAATTAGAATTAGCAAAATTAAGAGTCATAATAGAAAAAGTTGTAAAGAATTTACCAATAAAAATAAGAATCGAACGAATTAAAAAATAAAATTATTTTTTTGCAAAAAATTCTTGTAATTTTTGTTTTTTCTCAGACATATGAAATATAGATTCAGTATGTGCAAAGGCTTCTTGATAAGATTTTTCAAATAGCATTGCCTGCATTAACATGTGATTTTCAGGAATAACTATGCCTGTTTGATCATCTGAATACATCATTTGAACAGTATCACCAATGCTAGTAGTCATATTAGCATGGATGTGTATCATGTTAGTATCTGTAAAGTTGAACCCCATATTTTGTGCATAATCTCTTACATCTTTTGTTCCTTTAGCAGTCCATAGAGTTGCAACGCCAAATTCATTTGTAAATAGATCATGAATCTCTGAAGGTCTAGGGGCAGTATCTTTGAATCTAATATCCATAATGTGCAAATGCATTTGTCGAGTTGGAACTTTTATTGCACGAACATAAAGAGGGGCATCTTTACCAAAGTACAATTTGACATCATCACCATGATGAGGTTTTTCAGACATTTCTATTGTGTCAGATAACTTTTTCTCAGTTTGTTCAATATCTGCCCAACGTCTAACTAAGGTGACATCAAATCTAATTATTTTATCACCAAATTTGGAACGTAATGGCTCTAAGATCCTACCCATTCCAGTTACATTACAACTACCTTGCATTACATGATATTTTCCCAGAGCTTCATCATAATTTGCTCTAGAGTTAAACAGTAAATCAGAAACTGCTTCAGAGCCAATTGTGGATTCCCCACCTTGATATATTGCAGGAATATTCTTGGGTTCATAGAATTTTTTTTTATTTTTGAATCCATTACCTCCTGGGGATGCATCGATTACCAAATCACATCTATCTAATGCAGATTCAATAGAGCCTGAAATTTTATAATTTGAAAAACTATCAATTTTTGATTCCGGAACATACACATCCAGTCCTTTAGAAATTGCTTCTTCCACTTTTTCATCTGGAGAGTATTTTCCTATCCCTATGACTTCAATTTCTGAATCATCTTTTAGAAATGAAACAATTCTACTTCCAATAGAACCGTATCCATTGACAAAGATTTTTTTCATATTGTGGATGAGTTTGACCCATTTATTTAGATTAGTTTAACAATAAACACGCTTAAGTCGTGAGTTAATTTAGAAATATAATGAATTGTCTAGTGTGTTCAAAAAAGAAACAGGATTATGAAATTTGGCACAATAAAGTAGTAATTGCTGCAACATATGATTCTGAATTTCAGAATAATGAATATATTCGCAATATGTCAGACAAATCTATAATTTGTCATGACTGCATATTAATGATAAAAAACAAAGTAGAAGAAAATAGAAAATAGGGTCAATACTCTTATGTTCAAAATTTCATTACAGTATGATGGTAAAATCATTAGGAGATTATAATAAAGAAGAATCATCTTCTTCTGACGTTAAAAACATACGATGGACACAAAGAAAATCATTAGACTCAGAAAAACCTAAAAAGAAAAAAACAAAAAAGAAAATTTCTCCAGTTAACATCATTCAAAAAACAAAAAAAGATAAAATAAAAAAAGACAAAATCTTCAAAGTTGATGAAGAAAAAAATCCAAAAAAATCCAAAAATAAAATTGTAAACAAAAAATTTCAAAAATCATCAGCATCGTATGGGATTATTGAGCAGGGATTTAAAAGACCGGGAAGATAATAATTTAAAATTGTAAACTTTTAATCAAACCAATATGCTTAAGTTCAATATTTTTTAGATTAATTTATGGATGATGAAAAATTCTATATTTGTAAAAATTGTGGAACAGAATTCCCATCAACTGAGATTAGACTATATTGCAAAGTATGTAAATCAAATTTAGATAAAACGGGTAATCTTCCAAAACTTTAGTTATAACAAATATAATTCAGACTTTGTAGATAAAACTAATGTCCTCATTTATGAAAATATCGATTGCAATAGTTACAGTTGCATTTATCATAGTGTTTGTAACGCTTTAATCATAGATTTAGTTATTTTATTTTATGGGTTTTATGTCAAATCTTAGAAAAGATATCAATAATGCAAAAAAGAAAAAACAAGCCCAAATGAATGGGAAACAACTAAAAGAATTACTAAAAAAATTCAAAGAAGAACGGGATAGAATAGAAAAAGAAACAGGATCCAGACCACCAATTGATCAAAATACACAGCTGTTTATGCAAAAAATTCTAAATGTATGGATTAGTGAAGGAAGAAATATTGATGAAGAGAAATTTTGGAATGAAGTAGATCATTATAGACAATTTTTACATCCTGTGGAATATTATGAGATTAGAAATTAAGCCAAGGGTATTTCAGAACATACCACCAAAGTATTGCTCAAAAAAATAGACTTTATGTATAATTTTCATGACGGAGTAGATATAATCACAGATCATTCAATTAAGATTAACAAAAATTGGACAATGACATAGTTATTTCAAAACTTGAAGAGGCAATTAATCAATCCAAAGGAGATGATGGACGAAATCAATACTTGATTAAAAGATTGAAAAAAAATAAAAAAATCATAAATTCAGATAGACTGTATTTAGAAAAAATTTTGAATATTGACATTTCAAAAATTGATTACAATGAAACTATACAAAAACCTGTGAAAAAGGATAAAACAATTTTCCTTAATCCAAATATGATAAAATGCAATTCATGCAAAAATGAAATTAAATTGGAAGAAAAATCATCCAGATATAATAACAATTGGTATCATGAACTTTGCGTTAAACCAATTTTAGATAAAAATAATCAAAAAATAATTGAAGTTGAGGAAGAAATTCCTAAAAGAAAGCCAGATATCGTTCAAGTAACATACACAGTAGCAATTATTGTATTCCTAGTAACAAGTGTGTATTTCATTTTAGGTCCACTAAGTATGATTGCCATGGGTATTGGAGGGGTAATTACTCTGTATCATGTAGTTGGGGCCACGGGTAAATTGTATGCTACAAATAAACCAGGAAAACGAGCACCTTCAATTTTCCTTGTATTTCTTCTAGGATCTCCATTTATCATTGGTACAATGATTGCATTTGAGGGATACACATTACTTGAATCACCAGTAAGAATAATTTTGTTATGGGCCTTAACAATATCATTTTGGTCAACAATGTTATTTGTACCAATGGCAGTTGTAAGTAAGTATAGAGAAGATACACAAAAACCTGTGAAAACATTTCCAAAAATTTCAGTTGTAATTCCTGCATATAATGAAGAGAAAGTTATTGCAAATACCATTGAAGGTTTGTTAGAAACAAAGTATCCAAACAAGGAGA
>JABDOO010000014.1 GCA_013043295.1 Candidatus Nitrosopumilus sp. | reverse complement strand
TGTACCAAGATTATCACGGATGATTTTTTCAATAGATGATGCAAAAAATGTATCAATCTCAGTCATGGTAATTACTTTCCGTTGTTTTGATATTTAAATTATTCAAGTATGAATATAATATTACGCTCAATTATTAACAACCTCAGACAATTTACGTATTTGAGTAGCATCATCGTGAACTGCCAAAATCAATGCTTCTTCCATTTTATCCAAATCAACTTCCATAGTTTTTTTGGCATTTGCTACAATACACTGTAAGACGATAGGTAATTTTTTGAAATTTCTATATTGGAGATAGGTCATGGTGCAACTGTAAATATTCACATCATTTTTGAATTGATATTGAATGTCAAATGAATCAGGCAATTCATATTCTTTTAGCAATGCATCAGTAATTATTTTATGTATTTTCTCTGAATCATATGGCTTGTGAATCACAGGTAAATCAAGTACGCTAATCAACTCAGAATTTTCATGATTTAATGCACCAGTTACAATTATGATTTTTGCATCAGGATATTTGTCCTTAATACTTTCAATAACATAAATTCCATCATACCCTGGCATCTGTAAATCTGTAAAAACTAAATCAGGTTCATGTTCTTCATATAATTTTAATGCGTTTTTACCACTCTTATCAGTTGCTAGTACCTTCAAGTTAATCATATTTAGTAAATCACAAAACACTGCAACAATATCCGGATCATCGTCTATTACAATACAGTTAGTCATGATAGAACATCCTTAAATTTTTCAACATTTTTCCTTCTGGTATTTTTTTCATACTTTTTATTATTATCTTATTTTATTATTTCCCAGTTTTGGGAAAAAATACAGTCAGGAGATGTTATTTTTAGTTGACACAGACAGGTCAGAATTAGATTCATAATATTATAGAAAAATATAAAATTATTAGCATTACAAGTCTCGAAATTTAACTAAGTTGTAAAAATATGATGCATTGGTTTGAACAGTTCCTTTGTTTGGAATTTTTTGCAAACCCACATTGTTTGATTCTAATGCTGCCTGAGCTGCGCCGCCAGCAAAACAAAGTGCCCAAAGAAAGTCTTTTTCTTTCAGCATTGTACAAATAAAAGTAGAGCAAAAAATATCTCCAATTCCAGTGGTATCATGAATTTGCTTATTTGGTAATGTTATAGAATAAATTTTGTCTTTTACTAAAAGCGAAACATCTGTCTTATTTGTCATTATCACATATTCAACTCCCTTTTTCTGTAGTGCAAGCATCATCTCATCATTATTTCCAGAAACTAATTGTTGGGATTCTTCTGGATTTACCTTAATTGCATTTACACCAGATAAATCAAGATCTGTTTTTTCTAAAAAGACATTATTTTGAGAATCTTTTTGTCTCAAAAATCCTTGAGGATCCAAAAACAGAAAATTTGAATCATTTTTAATTTTTTTATAGACATCATTTGAGATTTCGTGATAAATAGGACTAACAAGATGGCCATCGGCATTGATACTTGCATAGTCTACTTGTTCGCATTGATTTTCAAGTTTTAATGTTCTATCAGAGCCAGTTATAGATATAGAAAATTTGGTTGTTTTTTCTTGAGATTCGGAATTTGAAAAATTTATTTTTTGATCTAGCAAATATTGTTTTGGGAAATCAGGACCAAATTTTGTAAATAAATCTACATCAAATTTGAATTGTCTTGCAGTAAGTCCACAGTAACATGCTGCACCTCCAATTTGCTCATAATTATTGCCATCAATTGTTATTGTATCTATAGCACAATGAGAAAAAACAGCTAATTTCATTTTTATTTATTTCATAACTATGGATTTAGTTTTTTGCATTGATTTCTTTAATACAATTTTGACAAATTATCTCACCTTTGATAATTTCCACTTCAACTCCAGAACTTAGACAGGTATGGCATAAACCACGCATGATATATCAATGAATGAATCATCGATCTAGGATTAAAACATGAGGTATTTTTTTAAAAAATCTAGGCACAGAATTGTAAATTTTGATAGAATTCTACAAGAATATAAGGAGGCAAATTTGTTTATGTTCATGCCACTTAAACGTGCAAGTAGAGGTCGTACAAAAGGAGGAAAGGGTTCTTCAGGTGTTGTACAATGTACAAACTGCGGACAAACGGTTCCTAAAGATAAGGCAAAAAAAGTCACATCAAAATTAAATTTGGTTGAGCATACATTAGCAAAAGAGCTACGTGCACAAGGAGCATATATTGCATCTCCAACAGTGTTAAAGCATTATTGTATATCATGTGCCATTCACTTTAAGATTCTAAAAATTAGATCAGCTGATAATAGAAGAAAACGTGGAAAACTCCGTTAGAGTTATTCTTTAATGTTTTTTGCAGTAAAAATCATTCTTTGAATTAGAGTTATTCCAGCAATAATGACTACTATAATTACGGCATAATCCATAAAACCGATAATTCCAATTATTGCAATTACTAGTAATCTCTCTGCTCTCTCCCCAATTCCAATTCCTTGAAGTTTAATATTAATAATATCAGATTTTGCTCGAGCATAACTTACCAATAATGATAACGTGATTGCAAGTAAAACAAGATAAGGCTCGGCATATCCTCCAACTAAAATTCCTAAAAATATTGCAACTTCAGAAATCTTATCAAACATTGAATCAAGGTATTCACCTTTTTTGGATGTCTTTCCAGTTATCCGAGCAACTTGCCCATCAACCATATCAAAAAAGCCCGAAACAAGTAACAAAATTCCACCAATAATTAATCCAAATTCAATTCCCATTCCATAGACAAAAGCCGAAATTAGTGCAAATCCTAATCCAACAAAAGTCCAGAAATTTGCAGAAAGACCAGTAGATGCAAAACCTTTCCCAATCTTTTCTAGAGTTGGCCGAAGGGTTTCTCTCAGATTATTTAACACGTGTTTCACCCAAAATACCATCTAATAAAGTGAACAGGAGTAAAAATTAGGCAATCGAGGGTAAAATTGCCAATAATATTCAATCTCAATAATCAAAACCAAAAATCAGGTTATTTGTTTTTGGATAAATTTATTGCAATAAGTGTGGAAATTATTTTTGCAGCCAGCGAAGCAGTGGATCCATTATCATGATATGGATTTAATTCAACAATATCGACTCCAGTAACTTTCGTGTCTTCAAAAGAATGTATCATGTCAAATAATTCCCTAGAGGTGATTCCAACTGCTTCCGGATTTCCAACTCCGGGGGCAAATGCAGGATCTAATACATCAAGATCAAAACTAGAGTAAATTGAATCAAATGTAGATACATAATCTTTTAAAAGTGCTGGTCCTTGTCCTTCTCGAATCTGTTTATCAGAAATTGTTTTGATATTGTTTTCTGTAAGAAATTCTAATTCTTCTTTAACAAAAGCTCGGGCACCTACATGCAGAATATTCTCTGAACCCCTATCCTCAACTAATCTTCTCAAATATGATGCATGGCTTAGTTTGATATCTGCAAATTCATCACGTAAATCATAATGAGCATCAAATACAACATATCCAGTTTCTTTAGGGAAACTCGAATACGTCCCATAAGTAATTGAATGCTCACCGCCCAAAATGAACAATTGGCGATTCCTTGAAACCAATTCAGAAGTAATTTTTTTTACCATGTCAATCATTTCTGATGCCACAACTGTATGACGAGTATTTACTAAATCTTCAATATTTACAGTTTCTAAATCAATTCCTAATTCAGGATGAAAGATTTCGATATTATTAAAAGAGTCACGAATTGCATCAGGTCCAAATCTACATCCTGGTTTGTAGGAGTGTGTGGAATCAAAAGGAATTCCAAATATAGTTGCAACAGGATCAGAGTCATCATCTGAGGCAGTAATCAAAGGATTTTTGTTCATATATAGATCAAGAAAACTCATTTTTTACACCATCAGTTTAGGACGTTTTGAAAGATGTTGTGGCAAGTTCAATCCTGTGAAGGGTTTTCCTTTAGTTTGTTCTTTAATTTCATTAATAAAATCTTCAAAAGACAATTCCCGCACATCTCCAGTATTCCTATCACGAATACTAAGACTTTGTGAATTTGCTTCTTTATCACCAATAACTAGAATATAGCGAATCCATTCTTTCTCGGCCTCACGAATTCTTTTTCCAATACTTTCGTTTCTATCATCAATATCCACACGAATATCATTTGTAGAAATTTTATCACATAGTTTTTCAGTAAAATTATTGAATTCTTCTTTTAGAGGGATAATTCTAACTTGGGTTGGTGCTAGCCAAAAAGGAAATTGTGCTTTACGTCCCTCATAGGAATCTTTTGCGGCTTTTTCCAATAGTGCATAAATTATTCTCTCAATTGCACCACTAGGAGAATTATGTAAAATTATAGGATGCTGTTTAACATTATTTTCATCAACAAAGTCAATTCCGTATCTTTCTCCATTTTCAACATCAATTTGATCAGTTGATAATGCAGAAGCTTTTCCATGACCGTCAACAAAATTGAACTCCCATTTCAAAACAAAGTAGAAGAATTTTTCTTTCCACATTTCAACTAAAACAGGTCTACCATGTTTCTTTACCAATTCTTCAATAGAAGATTTATTTTCGTTGTAAAAATCTTCAGTGAATCTAATTGCCATATCATAATCTGATTCAAGAATCCCTAATTCTCTTAGGACACTTTGGGACAAATCAAAACGAATCTTGATTTCATCAACTGCCTGTGGCATATCTTTACAAAAAGCGTGACAATCAGGCATGGTAAATGCTCTCAAACGCCTCAAACCAACTAGTTCACCAGATTGTTCTCTTCTAAAACTATAACGAGTAAGTTCATAGAGTTTGTAAGGTAAATTTTTGTAGGATAATTGGTATTGGTTGGCCATTAGGAATTGACCAAAACATGCAGCAAATCTCAAAAAGAGTTTTTTTCCCTCTGAATCAATATTATATTGTCTTGCAGGAAATCGATTAAAATAACTAACCATGCTAGGA
>JABDOO010000117.1 GCA_013043295.1 Candidatus Nitrosopumilus sp. | reverse complement strand
CGAATTGCTCTTCTCCAATAATTGAATTAAATAGATCCGTCAATCCTTCAGTACCAGAACCTTCCTGCATTGGAGATTTTTCTCTCCATGCAATTTGCTGTGGAATTTTATTCTCAAATGCTTTACGTAAAATCCATTTTCCATATCTTTTCCCATCCTTTTCATTGACTTTGAGATTTACTGGAATTTCTTCTGATAATTTGATAACTTTTTTGTTTAAAAATGGGGATTCAATTGTAATTCCTAGATCTTCTCCTATTTTTTGGGTGGGAAAATGCATTACAGAACAAATTCTTTTGATTTCTTTTTCTAATTCTGACTCTGATTTGTTTAAAAGAAAATTATATCCTGCAAACAACTCATCAGCCCCGTCTCCAGTAATGATTGCTTTTTCACCATTATCCTTTGCCCATTTTATTGCCAAATACATTACTACGTTGTTGCGAATTTCTATATCGTTAAAATTTTTAAGAATTCTGATAGTTTCCTCGATTGCCTCCAGAATTGTTTCTGTTTTTACATTGTAAATTGTTAAAGGCAAATCCATTTCTTTTGAAACCATCTGACAATATGTTAAATCAGTTGACACAAAATCTTCTGCAATCACTGCAACTGTGTTAGGTTTTTCTTGTTTCCGAAAATATGCTATTATGGAACTATCTAGCCCTCCTGACAATGAAATTAAATTTGATGAACATTCTTTACATGAATTCTCTAAAACATTGTATATTTTTTGAGAAAACTCTTCCAACACTCTTGGTGTAATTTTGAAATTAAAATAGATATGCCTGATGAGGCTTGAAAATCCATTCTCATTACATTGTAAACTTTAAATCCTTAATCTGATTCTTGAGGAGTGTTGCTACTTCCTGCAGAAATAGAATCTAAAACTTTAATCCCTGCACTACGTGCAATTCTTGCCAAAAAACTTGCCGAGGATCATAATATCCGAGAGGATGAAATCTCTAAAATGCTTGGTGTGACACAAGCTGCAATTAGTAATTACATTCGTGGAACTCGCGGTGATCCTTCTTTAATTGCTAAACTGTTAGCAGAAGAACAAGTTACAATAATGATAGATGAATTAAGTGACAGTCTATCATCTGATATGGCTTACACTCCATCGAGTCTTTCAAAATTTATTGGATTATGCAATTACATCAAATCTAGTTTGTTAATTTGTGAGATTCATCATAATTTAGAATCTAATATTGATGAGCAAGTGTGTAAAGAATGCGAAAATATGCTTCTAAAGGGCCCTGGCAGTGTTTACTAGTTTTTAATTAAAATAATTTCAATTGTAGATGTCATGTTCCCAATTCCAGCAGCAGCTACTGTGTCTAAATTAATTTTCTGAACTTTTGAATTTCCTACTAGCATTTTTTCTGTTATGATGTTTGCTACTGCAACTGCATTAGGAATAGAATTTCCCTTTGATTTTAAAATAATTTTCTTTTTTTTACCTAAAATTGTTAGTACTTCAAGTGCTGATTCCATCACTGGATAATTTCCAATTTGTATGGTGGCTTCATCAGACTTTTCGGTCTGCTCTTGACCACGCAGTTCAGTTGTCTCTTCCATGAGCATTATTCAATATTTAGAAATTTTATGTTCTTTTAAGTTTTATCGACCATTGATTCATTTTTCAAAATAATCAATTGGAATATTTTGATAATCTCCATTTGGAAGCACTCTTCTGATTGTAATTGGAATTACTCTTTGTTCTAGTTCTTCCATTGATATGTCTAATGAAATTCTTGCAGTTTTTGGAATTGGGATGAATGGTGGTGCCCCTAGTGATAATTGTAATGCTCTAGCACCCATTATTCTTGCTTTTTCAAACCTTGTTAATGTTGGTGGACCTATAGTGATTTTGTTTTTTTCACAAGGGATCTCTACTGGATCATGGTCTTCAATTTTTTCAACCACTTCTCTTGATTCAATTTCTTTAATTCTTTTTTCAAGATTATCTTGTTCTTTTTCTGTCAATGGTTCAACAAGATCTTTTCTATCGATTAATTTTCGATATGTGTCTAGTGCTTTGTTTAATCCTGCATTCTCTTCCACTTCTGATTCAATTATTTCAGATGGTTGAGCTTCAACCAATTCAGGTTCTTTGACATCAGACAAGTAAGAAAATTTCCTTAAAACGTTATATAATCTAATCATTTTAAAGTACAAATTGAGTACTACTTCAGTCTCCAGAAAACAGCTAGTATTAGAAATTAGAGGAAAAGCAAAAATTTCATGTGATCTTAAACGCCACCTTTCACCAAGAACAGTTGGCACAATAATGAGATCTTTGCCTCTAGAAGGTCATGCTCATTTAATGGGAAAAAGTATTTTGTATTTTGAAACAAGTGTCGATTCGGGAATTGAAAGATCTCGTTCAGAATTCAAAAAAGGCGATGTGACTTTTTTACCCTCAACTGGTAGTATCTGTTTTTTTCTAAATGATGCGGTATTTGCAAAAACTATGACTCCTATTGGAAAACTATCTGGAGATATTGATGCATTAAAAGATGTAAAATCTGGTGATGTTTTTTGTATCTATGAGGATACTGCTTGATACAAATGGTGGCCTGAATATCCGCCGACTCTTTTTACAATTCCTTTAGTAGTAGATTCTTTGAGAAATGCATTTGCTGCTGAAATCTTTACTCCTGTTTGTCTTGCAAGATCCTGAACTGTTACAACTTTGGAATTTTGAATTATTTTCAAAGCTTGTTGTTCATTAACCATAACTGTAATTTCAGCTTTTTTTGGTCCGCCTTCACCCTTGTCCTTTTTCTTCTTTGTGTCTTTGGAACCTGCTGATTTATCTTTATTAGCAGTTGTTGGTTTTTTTGCTCCACCCATAAAACTAGAAAAAAATATTCCTCTTATAAACGATGAACCAATTTTTGATTAATACTCAGAATCATGATTTGTATGAAATAAATAATTTTCAAGTATAAATAACATCTTGATTACTATTGGATATGGGAATAGTGTCAAAAGGTGCAAAATGTAATTTTGAAGGCTGTGAAAACGATGGCGCACGTTCACTTAATACCACAAAAGTTGAAGCTGCTGGACTACGTGTAGATTCTACTGGGAAGAAAACTGTTCTTTGTAAAGAACATTACAAAGAATACAAGAAAGAATCTAAAGATGATCGTGATCTTGAGCGTGCTAGATATAGCAAGTTTTAGTTTCTCTTTTTAGATTTTTTAATTTTATTTTCAGGGTTTTTAAAATAGTCATCACTGAGTTTTTTGTATAGTTTATCCAGTTTTTTGTATAGTCTTTTTGGTTTCCTGCTTTTTTGATTGCTGAGAACATATAGTGCAAGAATTGGAAATGCAATTGTAGCATCCGCATAAACTGTCACCATTCCATTATGTGCATCTTGAACTTTACCCCAACTTTTTCCTTCCTGTAATGTAGCTCCGGATAAGCCTCCTGTATCTGGACGGGCATCAGTTATCTGAATAATGTAATCTTGACCCCCATCTTCTCTCCTTAGTATTTGATCTAATAGAGGTCCTGTCTGTTGTGCAGTATTCTTTGGCACTCCTCCACCTAATTCCAAAATCCCTGATTTTTTTGAATCATAAAGAATTGCAGCTTGCTCGATAATCTCCCTTACAAAGTCTAAATTATATGGCTTGTCTCGTAATCTATGCACTGCCAAATTCAGTGCTAATGATGAATCTTTAATTGTTGAAATGTAAACTGGTACATCGTAATCATAAGCAGTTGTTATGAAACTTTTTTCTGGATGTTTTGCTTTTTCTTTACTTATTTTCCCCATCAAATTGCAAAATTCTGCTGTAGTGAATGGCTTATCGGGAAAATCTTCGCCAAACATTTTTTGAACCAGTTTATCTTGAGCTTCTAATGTTTCCTGAAATTTAATATACACATCTCTAATTCTAACAATTTCGTTTTCGTATAATTTCATGTCATCAACATCAAAACTTCCTTGTTTAACTGGAAGTCCCCATGCAAAATGATCCTCGTGATAGACATTAGCACCTGTTGTTACAATCCAATCAATGAATCCCCTTTCAATTAAAGATTTGATTATTCCTCCAAATCCAACTGGTGTCAAGGCCCCTGACACAGTTAGACAAATTGTCGCATTTTCTTTTATCATTTTTGCATAAAGTTTTGCAGCATCTCCAAGCTGTCTTCCATTATACCCAGAACTTGCAAATACGTTGACCAAATCCTCTATGGTCATTTTTGGATCTAATTTTATGTGTGGTATGTCTTTACCATGAAATTTGTGAGGATCCATGTTTGAAAATTAATTTTTTTGGTAAATAATACTATCGAATCCTTTTTGATAGAGGTTGAAAATCAAACTGTGTACTAAATGACGTTTAAAAATTATATTTTCAAAAACTTGTGGCTCCAAGTTGTCCTTTCCTTAATTATTGGACTTGGAGTAGGATTAGTTTTAGGAGATGATGTGGGTGTTGGATTAGATGATGATACTTTGGATTCATTATCATCATATCTAAAAATTCCTGCTAACATCTTTTTGAGTGTAATTTTGATGATTATTGTTCCATTAATTTTTGCCTCTATTGTTGTGGCTATTACTAATTTAGGAGCAAAAGATAAACTCAAAACGCTGGGAATTGGAATTGGAGTTTATTTTGTAATTACAACAACTATTGCAATACTTATAGCAATATTTCTGGCATCAGTAATAGCTCCAGGAAGTATTTTAGATCTTACTGCACTTCAAGACACCCATGATCTTTCTGAAGATGATTTAAAAGTCACAGAAGGATTTTCGCTTGAAGATATTCCTAATGCTGTATCAAACATTATTCCAAGAAATCCAATTGCGTCATATCTTGAAGGTCAGATGTTTAGCATCTTAGTGATGGCACTCATTGTAGGATTATCTATGACTGTTCTTCCAAAAGAATCTGTTAAACCATTACTTGATTTGCTAGAATCAATTCAAAAAGTAACATTACACATTTTGTTAATTTCTATGAAGATTGTACCGTTTGCCGTTTTTGGATTGATTGTTGGCATGGTTGCCAAAGTTGGTATAGGTACAATGGTTGGATTAGGTGTATACATGGGAACTGTTGTTCTGGGTCTTGGAATCATGCTATTGGTTTATGCATTATTCTTAAAGTTTGTAGCAAAAAGACCAATCTCATCCACCTTTTTGAAATTCCGTAATCCTCAAACTTTAGCTTTTTCAACTGCAAGTTCAATGGCAACAATGCCTGTCACATTAAAGACTGCAGAGGATGATCTGAAAATAGATACTAGAGTTTCAAAATTTGTAATTCCTTTAGGGACAACTGTGAATATGGATGGAACTGCGTTATACCAGGTAATAGCTGTCTTCTTTTTGGCTCAACTGTTTGCAATTGAATTGAGCATGCTAT
>JABDOO010000151.1 GCA_013043295.1 Candidatus Nitrosopumilus sp. | reverse complement strand
GGATCTTGGTTTAGCTGAAAATCATTTACAGTAAAAAAGACTTCAGCACCTTTTGGATATAGTTCTCTATCAATTTTCATAGAAATATTACTACTTTCATCATACTCTAGTGAAACCACTTGTGGGGATCCAGCTGAGTTGTATTGAATTGTAACATCACTGAATGAATAAAGTTGAACTAGTGGCCATGCATTTACATTTAATCCAATTTGTCCTGGGGACACATTAGAATTAGTATTAATTGATTTTGCATTTCGAACTACATTATTTAGAATTGGTCCTGCAGGGGATGCAGTACATGCAGATAATGGGGCATTACCATTAGTTGAACCGGTTGCGGTTCTAGGAATTGCAAAGCCATCAGTTTCTGATAGACTTATTCCAATAACTGAGGAAGCAGTATCTCTACTACAAAAAACACCAAAGTCTAATCCCTCCCCTGCCAATCCAACTGTAGAATCAGCTTTTTGAGCCTTGTTTACATTTGCAAAATATGCATACCAACTGCCATCTGTTGCTTGAACCATTCGTAATGATTTTCCATTAATTGTTACATCTGGTTCACCTTTTCCCTGATCTGTATCAGAAAGATTAGGATCAATCACTACAACTTCAATGACCATTGAGCCAGAAAAATAATTGTTAAATTGAGAATTTTCAGCTGAAACAAACAAGTTCGGATTACTTGATGCCTCCACATCAGTCATAGGAAAAATTAGCAAAATTGAGAAAGTTGCCACTAAAGCGAAATATTTCATCTCCAACACGATCCTAAAACCCTTTTTTATCACAAATAACGTTGTCGTAGGATTGCTTCTTAGAAAACGGTAATACATGATTCAATTCACCTAAAATAAGGAAAATGTTTGTTCAAAGAACCAAAGTTTTACAAATTTCATTATTAGCTATTTTTTCAGCATTTGTTGTTGAATTAGTTTTTGGGTTAGTCTCAAACAGCCTTGCACTAATTACAGATAGTATTCATGCATTGCTAGATAGTGTAGTTACCCTGGTTTTACTTTTGGCAGCTAGATGGGCAATCAAGCCTCCAGATGCTGAACACACCTATGGACATGGAAAAATTGAATCTTTGGGAGGATTGATTGGAGGAATAGCAATTTTCTTAATCGCTTGTTATTTCATTTACGAATCGATCAACAGATTACAGAGTCCTCCACCAAGCGTTTTGCCAGGTTTATTTGCAATTATCGGAGGCCTCTACACAATTGGAATTGATTTTTTCAGAATAATCCTATTGAGAAGATCTATTAAAAAAATTGGCGGTGCAACTCTGAAAGCAGATTTCTATCATGCATTTATGGATCTTGGCTCAACACTGGTTGCAATTGTAGGAATCATTTTAGTTTCATATGGATTATACTTTGGGGATTTTGTAGCTGCATTAATTCTAGGAATTTTGCTAGCAGCATTAAGTGTAAAGCTAGTATACAAAACAGCATTAGATTTGACTGATGTCATTTCACCAGAACTAGTAAAAAATGTCAGAGAGATTTCAATGTCTACTGAAGGAGTCATTGGTGCAGGTCCAATACTCATGAGAAGATCTGGAGATACAATTTTTGCAGATGTCACTATCTCACTTAGAGGAGATACAAGTTTTGACAAAGCTCATGAAATTAGTGATAGTGTAGAGATAAACATAAAAAATAAAATCCCAAATGCTTCAACTACAATCCATTTTGAGCCTGATTGGGAAGACGTTCCAATAGATGCAAAAATTTTAGAAATTGCTCAAAGTGTAGAAGGAGTAAAAGGAGTTCATAATGTTAGTACACATAAAACTAAAGGAAAGACATATTCCAACCTTCATGTCATGGTAGATAGAGAAATCAATCTATCCTCAGCTCATAAAATTTCTGAAATTATTGAGGATAAAATTCAACAGCAAATTCCAGATATTACTCATGCTACAATTCACTTGGAACCATTTGTTACAGTTCCAGAAAATTTTAACATTGAAGACCGGGAAACCGAAGAAAAAATTAAGACAATTTTAGAAAAATATCCCGATATTAAGGAAATTGGCAGAATATTATCTCTAAAATTTGAAAATATCTTAAAAATAGATATCGATTGTTCATTTGATAAAGAGTTGTCTATTGAAAAAGTTCATGATTTGACATCTGAAATTGAACATTTGATTCGAGCCGAAATTAAAAACTCTGTTATTACAATTCATCCAGAGCCTAATTAGACAAGTATGCTTGTAAGATACATCACCAGCATTCCTATTGCAAATCCAGATGCCACAGAAGCACTTGAGAAAATATTTTGGCCTTCCTCATCTTTAATCCATTTCAAGATTACAACTATTACTTGAAATATTGCACCTGCACCTATTCCAAGAAAGATTACTGATGTAAATGGAGAATATACAAAACCACCAATCCAGGCACCAAAAATTGCAGGCGA
>JABDOO010000121.1 GCA_013043295.1 Candidatus Nitrosopumilus sp. | reverse complement strand
TTCATGTATACCTTTGTAGTTTCAATTTCAATAGGGGCAATCATCTAAGATTTGAGCCTAAAATTTCCATTAAAGGTATTTTTTTAAGTGATCTGTTATCTATTACAGATTTTATAAAAAGTGTTTTTAACCACACAGACTAAATTAAAAATATGAATTTAGAAGAAGTTGTTAAAAAGTTAAAGGAAACAAACGATGAACAAAAAATAAATCTAGAGCAACTACATGAACAATTTAATGATCTTCGAACAGATGAAAGATATGCTAATTTACCAATGGATGAATTAGAAGATTTATTTTTAAATTATCTTAGAACATGGATTAAAACTAATTCAGAGATTTTAGAGTTGTTAGAAAAATGAAATTCCAAATCAGTATACTTAAGTTTGAAATTAACAAGTAAAAAGAATGGACATTTACTCTAGCAAATTTGCCATAATAATTATAATTGCACTTGTCAGTATTCTCTCCTTACAAGTCATGACAAATAGCAACAATACCAATCAGATGATAGATTCTCAAACATGTGAGTTATACGTAATAGATGCACAAATTAATGCAAAACAATACCTCAACGAATTTGATGAAAAATGCCTAGATTTCAAAAATCTAAATCCATAGAAAATTAATTAATGCACCTAAACGCACCAAATTCATGGATGGGCCATCTGAGATTAATTCAGTATTTTGGAATGAAGAAAAAAAATCATGGGACTATAAAATAATTAAAGTTGACGAATATTTTGGATTCAATGAATGCCAACAATGCAGAAAACCATTGTCACATAATGTCAAATCGGATGGAGAATTTAAAATGATATACGTAAAATGTGGATGTGCAGACAGAAAATGATTATTTTTAATTAGTTATCATCCATTCCTAAAACATCATAGTAGGCCTTTGGAATCATTTGTTGTCCTTTGAAAAAGACATTATTTACAGCAGTGTCTAAAACATATGTTTTTGCCCAATCATCATCACTCCGAATAGATCTGCCAAAACCCTGGAGAATTTTAGTCAAGGTTTGTGATGTATACCATAGTGGGAATTTATTCATTTTTGCACGAGTTCTCTTTTCAGTATAATTTGGATATGGAACTTTGGCAATTATCTGAAATCTTGATAAATCATCTTTCAAATCAACACCTTCCCATAATGATGAAGATAATAAAACACCAGTCGGATCAGATGCATGTTCTGAGATAACCTCATCTTGAGTTTTACCATCTTTGTTTTTACTATGACATAGGCGAATTCTGCTAGTATTTTTTGGTGAGAGGTATCGAATAATTTTTTGGCATCGGGGAATTGACGATGTAAGGATTAATCCACGTTCATTTGAATGCTCATCCATTATTCTATCAATTGTTTTTATTACTTCAATCTCATCTTCTTCTGTAGAACCATAACTTAGTCGTTTAATATTTAGAAGATTAACGGTCCTATGATCAATAGAAAAAGGAGATTTTTGTGTGTCAACAAATGCAACGTCATCTTTTTGTAATCCCATATTTTCACAAAAACTAGATTTATCAATTGTTGCAGACATAAAAAGTTGATATTCAGTTTCAAAAAAGGAATTTGCAAATTTAGAAACATCTATAGGTTTTACAGATATTGTTCGAAAGTTTCCATTCAAGTCTTTGATAGGATCATTTACAACAAAATTATCCTTGTCAGACATAATGTCAATTTTTGCTTGTGCAGACCTATCATGACGACGTTCTAAACCGGTAATTAATTCATAGTCAGGATCATTTTGAAATGCAGGGCTTTCTTTGATATCTTTAATTTTTTTAGCATATGAATACGCCATATCATCGGTCAGTTTTATCATGGAATCTAAATCTGTAAAATCATATTTTTCTGAATTAAGGTTACACTCTTCTACTTGTCCACTGAAAATATCAAATCCAACAAATTGAATAATCTGATCTTCAATTTTATGTGCTTCATCAAATACAGTAATTTTTCTATCAAGATATTCCTCAAATAATTTTTTATTGAATTTCATAATTGTGAAAAATGCATGATAATTCCACAGAGAGTGTTTAGAAACTAAGGCATCATATTTTTGCATGTAATAGTGACAGGGGTTAGAATCTACAGTATTATCTTCAACTTGTTTAATTGTAGGTTTAAATTTGCATACTTCAAAAACTTCTTTTCCATTCTTACTGATTCTTTCCTGACATTCACCCTTGTCACAAGTTAACCCCCATCGCATAGCCCTTCTTTCGTTATCTACTTTTTCAGATTCCATCAATTTCAAACAAGGGAAGTTTTGTTTTCCTTTTACTGGTTTTAAAAATGGAATATCCTTGATGTACTGATCTTGAAGATGTTTTGAGGCAGTCACAGTAAATGAACTATCAAAATAGTTAGAGACAGTTGCACCTACAAGTGATTTGCCAACACCGGTAGGGGCACATAAAATAATTTTCTTATATCCTGATTTAATTTTCTCTTCAATTTGACTAATAATCTCTTTTTGAATGACTCTAGGAGTGTATTGATTTGGAAATTTTTCTAATAATGACAGGATTACATCTCCTCATGAACAATATTAAAAGGATAAGGGTTATTGAGATATCATAAATTTTGTAACTTAGTTTAATATCTAGTAGCAATATTGTATGTTATGGAATTATTAGATGATAAAATGAGAGTTTGGACAGATAGTGCCCAATATGTAAAACCAAATTCAGGAGTATATGTTTTGTATAACAGGAATAAAGATCCTATTTTCATTGGTGAAACCAGCAATCTAGAAAAAACTTTTGCAAATTATGTCGAGACAGAATTTGAAGGAAATGAATGCAAACAGAAAACTTCATCATATCAAAGAGTTTTTTCAGAAAACCCAAAAGAGATGCAAATACAGTTAATTGAAGATTTTAAAAATAAAACAGGCAACATTCCTGTATGCAATTCAGAAATTAAAATTGAGACACTTTAGATAGTATCCCATTACATCAAATTGAAAACTTGATTAAAAATTGTACTTTGTGCTAATGAACTAATCTTCTGCCAGGACATATGATTAATTTGTTTTTATATAATTTTTAAATTCAATAGTTCAATCTAGGAACAAATTAGCAATTTTACAAGAAAAGCAATTTATCTAAGAAATGCGTACTTTAGCAATGCATCAATGTTACTACTGTGAACAATTATTTGATTCAAAAGAAGATTTGTATGAACATGTGGAAGTTCACTCAGATATTGAGCGTAACAAAGAAATTATGAATAGAAAAAAACAGGCTCGAAAAAAATAATTATTTGAGCCTAGACCAAATAAAATAAAGCTAAAGTCAGAATTTTTCAAATTATGGAGTGGATATAAAAATAATTAATAGAAATAATATGGATTGGGTTGAAAAGATATTAGAAAAATCATGTGATAAGACTCTTACAAAAGGAGAAGTACTTCATAGTCTTTTCCACATGATAGAAGTTAATGAGACCACATTAAATCATATACAAACAAACAAAACAGATTTTGGTCCAGAGCTAGAAGAGTTAAAACAAACAGAAATCAGAGACATAGATTTTCATTTAAAATATTACAGAAGTTTAGTAAATTACATAAATTCAATACCAGAAAATAAAATTATCGAAAATAGAACATAACTATAATCTCTAATAAAAAAATGAATAATAATTCATAAGTGAAGTCGATTAAAAATCAAATTATATTTTGTTTGAACTTCAAGATTTTTACCAAAATTTGTTTCACTTTGATATATCAAGCACTTTTCATCAAAGATTTGCGTTAGTTTTTCAATTTCTGTATTAATCATTTTTCCAGAATCTTCTTTTGCAAATTGCTTTCGCTGTTCTTCATTTTGCCCACGAACAGGAAACGGTTTATTATAAAAAAGATCATGAATGTTTTTAATATTTTCTTGTTTTACTAATTCAGCAAGATCAAATTTGCCTTGTTCATGTTTGAGTAACAAATCATCTACCTCAGATAATCTGGCCCAAGATAGTAAATGATGAAAATCCACAAATATACGGATATCTTTAATTAAAAAAATAATTTCATCATTTATTTTATCAGAATCAACTGTCCAAGTAAAACTATATTTTATTACACTATGAGAATCTTCATACAAAGCAGGGTTAGATTCAGCTTGAAAATCAGACCATTTGAGAATGGAATTAGGATCCCACTGCAAAATTGTATTGTCACCCATAACAAATATGGAATTTCATTAGAATAAAATTATTCTTTTTCATCTCAAGTGAATTTGAGTGTTTGACGGCAAACGAATTCTAGGGTAATGGTCAGATAAGGCAAATGTATGAGGCCGTCAAACAAATGACTCATTGATTATAGAATTGATTAGACTAAAAGATGACGTGTGTCCATATTGAACAAGCTTGTTTTAGTTAATAAAATAGCATATTCTAGGCTCAGATTCAAAATTATCAAAAATAGATCATTTTTTCAACCCTTTTTGATCATATTTCAAGACATCTTTAATTTTATCAATTTTTGAAAATACTAATCAATACAAATATTGAAAGCAAGGTGATTGCTTGTTTGATATCTAATGTAACCCCCAAAGGGCCGATGATAAAAGATATCAAACTTGCTTGCTTTCTCAAATTCAAACTATTAATTTCAGATAATATACAAATCTCTAATGATGAAAAAATTTTATGCTTGGATGGGAATTTCAGTGTCAGCATTAGTTGTAGGGTTATATCTGTTGTTTAGCTAGGAAGTAATTTCAAAATTAGGATCACAGCCCAGTTCTTTTACAATCTCATTGATTTGGTCAATAAGATTATTTTGTTCCCCAATTAATCCATTAACTTTTTCACCTTGAGATGTCAATACAGAAAATGCTTTTTCAGCTTTTTGAAATTCTTTTTGTGATAAAGTTTTTCCTTCATAATATTCATACTGTTTAAGGTATTCATCATATTGTAATTGTTCTCGAATAATTTTTGAATCTAATAATTTTATTTGTGATTCTAATTCTTTTTGATTATACAATAACAAATTTTGTCCCACATAGAGTTCTTCAAACCTATCAGGAATATTGTAACCACGATTGTCATACACGGTTTCTGGGGATTCAGTGGAATACATGAGATGATTTTCTTCACTTGTATGGCCCAATCCCAGTGCATGACCAATTTCATGCATTAAAATATTTGCCACCATATTTTCATCATTTTGAACAAAATTAGAATTACAATCTTCAGTCCCAATAGAAATTTCTAAAATACAATGACTAAGTATTCCAAATAATACAGTATTACATTTAGCTAAGCCAGTATGAGTTGATGAAGCATACTCTTGCCATTTAATTTCAATGTTAGGATTTTTTGATTGCACAAACTCTAGATTGGGATTAGATTGTTCCCATGAATCAATAGCCTTCTTTAATGCATTAATAGGAATTTGTTCATCTGGAATATTGGGTACGTCATCAAATGAATAGTAAATTATTTGATGATCCTCAGAAGTGACTATGTTTGATATTTGTTGTATTTTTTCAACAGATGGAGAAATTCCGGTTGTAGATTGCTCAAATCCAAATGGGAGTAAATCAGCGTACCAAGCATAACCAAACAATCCAAATACAAGTATCAGGGCAAAAAAAGATTTCAATATTATTTTAAATCCATTCTATTAACTAAAACTTTACTTCAAATCAACAGTCAAGACTAAAGCAATTTTTTTGATATTCTAAATCAATTTTGATGCACTTTTTTTATTTTAAAAGAATAATCAGAGTAATAGTATTGCCATAGAATAGCTGGATGTTGGTAATCGCATAAAGCAATTCGACATTGATTACCAATTTTATCTGTGGCCAAAAATTTTAGCTAGGATGTGAATTTTTAACATAGTTACTTTGTTCTAAATTTGTATACAAATTAGGGTTATTTTTGATTAATTTTAGAATGTTTTGAAATGCAGGGCATTCACAATCTATTGAAAAAAGCTCTTGACATTTTGGACATTGAATAACTGAATGAAACCCCCAATCACATTCTATATCATCAATTAACTCAAAGATTACACGAAAATTGCAAATACAATTCAATTCTTTTGAAAATTTATTTTTTAAATTCATAACATGTTGTGACTCAAATCAAATATAATTTATTAACAATAAAATTATTATCAAACTGTATTAATTTGACAGAATGTCCAACATGTAAACTTTCAATGGAGTCCCATTCAACTGAAGAATTAATGGAATGTTGTATGAAGCAAGTAGATAGTGGACTTGGTGTGGAAG
>JABDOO010000119.1 GCA_013043295.1 Candidatus Nitrosopumilus sp. | reverse complement strand
GAAGTTTTGACTCTAGCTTCAATCTCATCAAGAGTTAAAGTGTAAGAGTCTTCAGCACCAGGAGATCTATAAAATGCACAAAACTTGCAATCAGTAATGCATACGTTGGTGTAATTCAAAATAATGTTATTTACAAATGAAGCCTTTTTGCCAAATTGCTTTCTAGTTAGATGACCTGCAGCAAGACCCATCAGATGAACGTCATCTGATTCCAATAGTCTTAGAGTATCCTCTGGACCAGGTCTTTTACCGTTTAGAGAATTTTCCAAAATATCTTTGATTTCACTTTTTTGTATCTGCTCAGTAGTCTGACTCAAGTATCCTTCATCCCTTAGAATTTCTATTTAATCCTTGATAGAAATAATGAACAAAAAAAGAAATAAACAAAATGAGTGATTTGTGCGCAATTATTCTCAAAGGCAAGTTCAAGGATTCACGTTATTTTTAAGTAGGGCACAAAAATCAGATCAAATCATGGTATCAGGAAATCAAATTAGACTTAATCGAATTCTTAGAAAAGGAAGAATGTTATGTATTCCAATGGATCATGGTATTTCAAACGGACCTATTGAGGGTCTTGAAAACCCAGCATCTACAATTTACAAATGTGAAGGTCATGGTCTTACTAGTGTAATTATTAACAAAGGAATTCTCAAAACATTACCAAAACCAACCAAAATAGGAATTTTAGTTCATTTTTCAAGTAGTACATCATTATCACTAGCACCAAATCGAAAGATGCTAACAGGAACTGTAAAGGAAGCAGCAGCAATGGGAGCAGACGGAGTTTCATTACACATCAATATTGGAGGCAAAGAGGAACCTGAAATGTTAGAACAACTTGGAATGACTGCTGATCAATGTCACAAATGGGGAATGCCATTGTTAGCAATGATGTATCCAAGAGGGGAAAATATCAAAAATCCACACGACCCAGAAATTGTAGCACATGTTGCAAGGATTGGAGCAGAGTGCGGTGCAGATATTGTAAAAACATTATACACCGGAGATATTGATTCATTTGCTAAAATTGTAAAGAGCACACCAGTTCCAATTGTAATTGCAGGAGGACCTAAAGCAGAAACAGATTTGGACATTCTTCAAATGACTGAAGATGCAATGACTGCAGGAGCTAAAGGAGTTACATACGGTAGAAACATCTTTGCACATAAATCACCTGAAAAAATGGTTGCAGCATTAGCTGAAATTATTTTCAAAAAAGGAACAGCAAAGGAAGCACTGAAAAAAATTGAGTAAATCTAGAGAATTAATAATCTCACCCAAAGTGTCTCAGGCACAATTAGCCAAATTTCTTCCCCAGTTAGAAGATGAAGGAATCAAGATGGTCTATCTTGATCCAAAGAAACTCGGAAAGAAAAAAACAAAACTTCAAACAGTTTTCCCATCAAGTTCAGCAAACTATGTAGTACTTGAAAAAGACGTGGCAAAGCCAAAGGGGAAGAAGGTTGGAAAGAAATTTCAGATATTGTCAAACTCAGATATTGAGAATGTTCTAACTATTGCAAAGAAAGGATTGGACTTTGTAATTATTGAAGTAAAAGATTGGAAAATAATTCCTTTAGAAAATATTATTGCAAAATTACATAAAATTCACACAAAAATATTTGCCATTGCCAGAACGCCAGAGGAAGTAAGAAAAATGTTTTCAATTTTAGAGGTAGGTGTAGACGGTGTAATCTTTAGCACCTCAACAATAAACGAAGTAAGAGAGGTCATGATATACTTGGGAACAAAGAGCTTTGATATGAAACCAGCAAAGATAACAGAGATTAAAGAAGTAGGGGATGGCGAACGTGTTTGTGTTGATACTGCTTCAATGTTGCACAAAGGAGAAGGGATGTTAATTGGTAGTCGTTCCAACTTTTTATTTTTAGTACATAATGAATCAGTTGGTTCATCGTTTACTTCACCTAGACCATTTAGAGTAAATGCAGGAGCTGTTCATTGTTACACTTTATCACCAGATGGTACAACAAACTATCTATCAGAAGTTGAAACAGGCTCAGAAGTACTCATTCTTAATGCAAAGGGCAAAGCAAGAAGAGCAACAGTAGGAAGATCAAAGATAGAACGAAGACCAATGCTAATGATAAAAGCTACAGCAGGAGGTGAGACAGGAGGAATTATTGCTCAAGATGCAGAAACAATTCGTTTTGTAAAATCAAATGGACAACTAGTTTCAGTTACACACCTAAAAAAAGGAGATACTGTAATGGTTCATTCAAAACCTGCAACAGGAAGACATTTTGGAATGGAAGTTTCAGATGAATACATTTTAGAAAAATGAAATTCAAAACATGTGTTTCAATTGCAGAGACGACTCCATCAAAAACTAAAAAAACATTAAAAATTGCACTTTTAAAATCAGATTATGCAGAAGTAAGATTTGATTTTCTGAAAATAGAGCAGATTCCTGAGACACTAGA
>JABDOO010000080.1 GCA_013043295.1 Candidatus Nitrosopumilus sp. | reverse complement strand
AAATTATTATCAAACTGTATTAATTTGACAGAATGTCCAACATGTAAACTTTCAATGGAGTCCCATTCAACTGAAGAATTAATGGAATGTTGTATGAAGCAAGTAGATAGTGGACTTGGTGTGGAAGAGGTAGGTATTTGTCCAAATTGCAAACATAATATTAAAAAACATTCAAGTAAAGAATTGGCAGAATGTACACTTGAATTTCTAAAATCAGGAATTAATAGTTAGTTCAAGATAAGAATAAAGAGAAGGAAGAATTTGAAAAAATAATGAACAAGGACACTAGACAATTAATTGCAGAACATTCTCCAATGTGGACAAACAAACAAATTTGGGAATTTGAACAAATTAATGAAGATTTAACATTTGATACAGTTTATGCAGAAAAAAATGGTTTTGAATCATGGGATACTAAATTAGCAAATCCAGATTCAAACATTCGAGATGTAACAGTTAGAACGTTTGATGAATTTTTAGACGGCAATGAATTATGGATTTCTGATAAGGGATTAGGCAAATTAGACTCAAAACACATTCCATATCTTATGGCAGTTATGGCAGATATCATGATAGAAGAAGAAATTTGTCTAAATTTTAGAATGGAAAACGAGTGTCTGGTAGTTACAATTGATGAAGATGCCGATGTGATAGATTGTAAAGAATTTTTTGAGGAATTTTATCATCTGGCGACTGGATTTAATTTTGATACGGATACAGGTATACCAGATGATGAAACAGAAGCTGAAATTTATCTTACCAGATTACAAGAAGAATTTGATGAAAAAATGAAAAATATTCTAGGAGATAAATATCTACCAGGAAACAATGATCCCGACACCCTTAATGCTGAAGATTAAGAAATGAATTTAGGGATTTAAAATGTCTGACAGAAAACAATTTAAAAATTTTAAAAAACGAGAACCAAATTTGACAACGGAGCAAAAGGTAGAACAATTTATTATTAGAAATTCAAAAAATGGTTTTTTTACAAAAGTATCTACAATATCATACAAGTTTGATGTATCAGAGGACATGGCGTGGAGTATTGTAGGAGAATTATTGTCTAGTGGATTATTTGATTCGGTACACGATGAATATTCAGGAGAAATGAAATTATGTGAATCTGGTAAAGAGTATGTAATCAAGGATTTAGAAATAAAAAGAAAACGGGGTAAAAATAAATTCAAAAGTAAGCGTCATCTTAAAAAATAATAAAGTAACAGTATTCTAAACTTTTAATGGTATGAGAATTTTATAATATAATATGGATGATGAAAATTTACCTGTACAATGTCATCCTAAGATAAGATTAAAAAAAACTAAAACAAAGGATAAAAAAATTGATACAATGTAAACTGTGTGGAACTCCACTTGGAAAAGAGCCAACTACAAACGAATTAGAAACGCATTGGAAAAAACATCACAATTGGCATTGGGAATCAAACAAAGATAAATCACCTGAGGATGCAATATTAAAAAAACGATAATCAACGTCTTGGAATAGTGGTCGTTTATAGCATGCCTAAACCACTAATCGAAGGCGTCAATATAACTACAGCCTTGAGATATAAAAAAAGAAGCAATAATTCTCTTAACATTTGTTTAGTTTAAAGCGAAATTTAATAATTATTTTCAACAATAAATGATTTGTAAATTATACATTTTTTTAAACAATCAAAACATATTCACGGCTAAGATAAAGGAATTTTTCAGCTAATGAATTAGAAAAAATTTACTTTTGATTTGTAATAGAAATTCCGATATTAAGGGGCATGTCAAATGTGCAAGCATACGATATCAAGGCTCGAAAAAAAGTGACCATGAATAATCCAAAACCATATCTGATGAAAAATGGCTCATGGGCATTGAAAGGAACAAGTGCAGAAACAGGCATTTCTCTATTCAAAATAGTAGGTAGGAATAAACCAAAAATTTCCCAATCTCGCTTTGAATTATTGAAAAATATGTTTACTAGCAGACACTGTGAATGCGATAAAGTCTGCTAAAGATTTTTTATTTTACAATTTAGAAAGCATTAATTTGATAATTTTCAGACATTATACATGTCATTAGATATAGAATGGAAGAAAAACTTCTACGGAATTTCTTGGGCATATGAAAAAGACAGATTGGTAGTATCAACAGTTTTTGAAGATAAAAAAGAGGCAATAGACATTGCAAAAGAAATAGAGGATTGGAGTGACAAATTCACGAGATTAACCATAATTGAAAAAGAAAATGATGAGTTTGCAATTTGTGTTTATCAAGATCCTCAAATTTCAAAGAGCAGCAACCATTTAGGATTGTTCCGAACTGGCATGAGACAAATTGGAGGATATGAGCAAGCAAAACCCATGATAGAAGAAAAATCACCATTATTACAAATAGCATATGCTGCAGATGTCAGAGATATGAATACATATGAACAAATTTCACGACTTGTCCCAATGCGAAAATGTAGAATTATTTCAGAAAAAGATTTGAAAAAACAGGAATACTATTACGAAAAAACAGCAAATTCTCAAAATTAAAAAGGTGAGATTCAAAACAATTCTAGGATTTGAATCATCACCAGGTATGGTCGGGTAATTTGATCAATATAATATGAATATAAAGAATCACTACTCATTTGTACTAAGAAATTATACTGATAAATCGTTCATCTGTATTAAATAGAAATTTTACCATCAGTAAATATGCAAGAAAATAACAATCAACCAAACTGGGAAGAAGCAATTGGCCTTTCATGGCTCATATTAGATGAGTAAAATGTCAAGTTTTAATTCAATTTGCAGCCCAAATTGTTGGTGTAAATTAGAAAAATCTAAAAACATCGACGAGCAGCTTTAGGAACTTCTAAGGCTCTAATTTTTTTAATTCACAATATTGATAAAGTAATTTTTTTGTCTTTGTATATGAAATTAACACCAAAAATTATCGTATTTATTTTAATAATTTCATTATTTGGCAGTGTTCTCGAGATTTGGGGAGGGAGTTGGGACATTACTAGCCACGCATTAGGGGCACCAGAATCATTTTTCACACCACCACATGCGGTACTGTATTCAGGGGTAGGAATATCATTAATTGCTGCAATTGCATCTTTGGGAATCCTTATCAAAGATAAAGAAATTCGTGATAAATCATTTTCTCTTGGATTAAAATTAATCTTAATTGGAAGTATGATCCAAATTGTTGCAGGTCCAGGAGATTACTTATGGCATGAATTATTTGGTACAGATGGCTTACTTAGTCCTACACATCTGACATTAATTACAGGGATTTTGATTCAGTCAGTTGGAATAATTATTGGATTAACAAGATTAATCCCTTACAATTTCAAAATAGTCAAGCCTGCTTTAACCATAGGATTTTCAGCATTATGGTTTATTGTGATTGCATTTATCTTTCAATTTACTTTGCCCATCTCCAATGGAGAAACAATCAATCTGAATCCAGATCCTTATGTTGCTGGAATCATTCTTGCAATTACTATGCCATTTTTTTGTGCATTAATTTTCTGGGGAGCAGTAAAATCAATGAATAGGTTCGGATGGGCAAGTGCATCAGCAGCAGGATTGATCATTCTCAACATCACTGCAAATGTAATTCCCAATGAAGCATTATGGGGATTTCTCCCATGGTTTGCAATACCAATGATAGTATCAATAATCGCTGATGGGATCTTAAATAATAAAATCAAGATTGGGAAATTTGGAGAAGAAATTGCTGGAGTACTTGTCGGGGCGATATTCCTAGTTTTTAGTATGCCTCTAGTTGGAATGGCATACATTCAATTTTATGTTTTCAGTGGTGTATCAGGATATACTTTATTGCCAGAATTTTCAGAAACTCTTGCAATGATTCTAGCAGTAATGAGTATTCCAGGTGGAATAATGGGGATTCTCGCTGTAAAGTTGGCTAGAAAAAAAATCCCCATTTATCTTGAATCAACTATGTAAATTACAAAGATTAAATTCTATTTTATAATAATACCCACATGCATTGTGATGATAAGCGAACTCTCTATGTACTAAAAGAAGAGATTAAAAAAAGATGGAAATTACTTGAAAAATCAGGATTTACTGATCAACAATTATTAGAAGAATTCAGTATTTCAGTATCAGAATATTTTGAATACAAAACATCCTCAGAATAGTAATTATGATTGATGTTAAAGGTAGAACTTAAGTATTATTTTGACGTAACATTGCAAGATGAATTTTGAGAATCTTTTAAAAAGAATAATGGATTCAGACATGAACATCAGACACAGTATAGTGACAGATAAGGATGGCAACATTTTAGCAACTAATCATAGAGAAGGAATTACAAATTATCTTTCTCCAGAAGAGACAGCTTCATCTTTAAAAAGAGCTTCAGTTGCATGGAAAGGCAGAAACGAATTAGCTCCAAAAATAGGTCGTGGATTGTATGCTGTTGCAACATTTGAGAAATTAACAAGAATGACATTTCCACTAGGGGATGAAAATTTAATTTTTGTCAGCATGGGTTCAGATACAGTTAGGAAGGATTTACATGAAGGAGGCCAAAAACAAATTATCGAACATGTGTTGAATATTTTAAGTAAAGATCCTACAAAGCAATAGTGTAAAAATTTGACATTTAAAATATTATAAATTTCAATTAAAAATATGGAAGATTTCTAAAATGACAATGATAGAACATACAAAAGAGTGCAAATATAGAATGGATAATGATTTACCCCATACAAATTGCTATTGCCAATGTCACAAAATAATTATGGCTGAATCATCAAAAATGGAATCACGGACTTTTTGATTCGGGTTCAAAATTCTCAATAATTTCAGTGACGCTAGCAAGGATTGTTTCTTTGATTTGTACTGGAGACATTCCCGATTTGTGCATTAATTTCATTTGATCCATTATAGAAAAGTGAACTCGACCTTGAAGATAATCAACTATTCCAAATCCTTCTTTTGGAAACTCAGTCACAAAAACATCATGTTCAGATAAATCTTCAGATTTTTTACTCATAGTATCATTTCATTAAAACTGAATATAAAATTTCATAATTTATTAGACCAAACAAAATGCATATGGCATGACAGAATTTATCCATAAACCATATGAAAAAATATTTGTCAGAGATATGATAAAGCTTAGTCTGGATGATCTAATTGGCATGATGTCGTCCATGGAAGCTGCTAATGCATATTGGGTTGATGGAGTATTATTTGCCAGTTTTGCCATGACAGAGTCTGAGGAATTAGCAAAAAAAGAGATGCAAAATGAAATGTATCTTGACAAAATAATATTTTCAATATATGAGAATCATACAAAAACAGTGAAATCATCTACAAATTTGGAAATTGGTGTACTAAACATGCAAAAAAGTAAATTATATCAAGATCTTATTAGATGGCTAAAGAACCAGCCCATATGGAATCAATGAAGCTAAGCATTCCAAGAACCAAAACCACCATCTAGAGTAACTGCATCGAATCCCTCTTTTACTAATTCATCAGCTGCAATATTTCCTCTATATCCGGTTCCACAATAGGTACAAATTTTTTTGTCTCTAATGTCCTCAAGCTGTTTTTTCTTTGCATTTCTAATGGTCAATCCCAAAGCCATGTGTATAGAATTATCAATGGTACCTCCAGAAAGTTCATCTGCTTCACGGACATCAATAACGACATAATCATTAAGTTGTGATTTTAGTTCACTTGCAGTAATTTTATTTGCCATATATTTCTAAAATTGCTCTATAATTTATTTCTGTACATTGCCAGATAGTAAAAGACTGTCCATACTAATCAAAATACATTGAAGATGAAGCTGCTCTTCAGTCAAATATCCACATCTATGACAATAAAATTGATTTTCTTTATTACAGACATTACATTTTTTATTTACTTCTAATTCATCTCCACAACGTCTGCATAATTCTTGTTTCATACATTACTATGATTAACATTTAATTTAAACGAGATGAAAATTAGACGATCCTAATTAGCTTGTTCTAATTAGGCACTGTTAATTTTTAGGCATAAAATTAATTTTTCAATGCCATACTTTCAAGAGATAATCCATAGTAGGAATTATCAGATGTTAATTTTTCTAATAATCTTATTTTAAATAATTTAATTTCTTTTTCAGTTTTCATAAATATGTTAAAATTATCTTTGTGATAATATTCTCTTTTTAAAATGGATTAACCAGTAGCTAATTGTTAGTTCATTTTTGATATTCCAAATTTGGAAATTGATCACTATACTTAAGTTTAGAAATATTGAAAAAATAAGGTGTGAACACAGATTTAGAAACAGTTTTGAATAATTTAAAAAAAAATAATGAAAAGATCGATAAAGTATCAAAGCAATTAACCATAATTAAGCACGAATACCGTAGTAGCAAAGACTCTCAAATAAGAGAAGAGATCAAAAAGAAATGGGATAATCTTCAAAAAGAAAAAGAGGTTTTGGAAAAAGAACACAGAAAAATTACCGAGGAGAAAAACGAGATCGAATTTAAAAGTAAATGGAAGGGTTGGAAATAAAAATCCTATTTAATTAGCAATAAGCTTAAGTTCACAGAAAATTCAAAAAATCATGAGTTTTCAACCAAATTACAAAGCGGTAATGATAATTTTAGATGATATTGAAACACATGGTTTAGTTCAGTTTAACAAAGAATATCTAGATGAAGAATTTTTTAGGAATTTTATTAAATTTAGAAAAACTTTTTCTCGTACAACTAGCGAGCTAGTCAGTAAATTAAATACATTTGAGACAAAAGATGAGGAATTGACTAGTTTTTTAATTTATTCTGAAATGTCTTACATTAATTCACATCTAGATACAATAAAAAAATTTTTGAAGATTATTATCAACCCCATCAAACTTGAAGAAGGATTTGGTAAAGAAACAACATTGCAGCAAATGATTGAAAGGATTTGCAATAAAATGGAATATTCTGAAAAACTAAAAAAATCTATCAGGGGATTATTTTTGTTGGATTTTCTAGATGCAATATCTCAACAGCAGTTTATTATTAAAAATCCAGGTCACTTGATTTTACATCACAATGATGAAAAAACAAAAAGTCAGTTAAACATTAAAGATTTGGCCGACTATGCAGCTCAATCAATGGATATACTATCTGCAATGTTTGATTGGTCTAACGGTAAAACAAAGAAAGTGGAAAATAAATCAGATGATTTGGATAAAGTCGTGGATAGTTTGACAGAGCAAGTGCGGCAATTAGATGAAAAACTTGACAATCTTTCTTGAATTATTCAAGACTATTCAAATAGTATTTTTTAACGCGCTCCATCATAGGCTCGACATAACTATCACAAGGCTTGATAAATTCTTGCCGAGTGTTTTTTTCACTACTGACTAGAATTACAATTTGATTAATTTTTTGTCCAGTAACTTCTTTAAACATTTGGGCATAGCAGGTTGTTTGTAAATAATATTCATACATAAACTCATCAACCTGAGGCTTTCTTTTTGTTTTATAATCAATAATGGATATCTCTCCATTATATTCAGCAATTAAATCACTAGTACCTGCTACTTTTAGTTTATCTGAATACATTCTCTGCTCAATACTTGTAACATTTGAAATATTCTCAAGAAAAGGTTTTAGATTATTAAAATGAGCAATGGGCAACAAATCAAATTCTTCCATAGCCAAATTGCTACTGAGATAATCTTCTATGATTTTATGAGATTGTGTACCAATATCCTGTGCTTGCTTTGTGATGTATTCATGGGCAGGTTCATTTTCCTTCCATGTAGCCAATCCATTTTTTTTATGTTCTGGGGCAGTAGCGGATAAAATAGTACTGATTGATGGATAAATTTGATCAAATTTTGTCTTGTACCAATGGCCATCTTCCCTATCTAATAATTCAGGTTCTCTTGCCTTTAGCATCTGAGTAAAGTTTGTCACTAAAATTGGCAGAAATTTGGAGTAATTGAATGATTTGGAAAAAATGGTTCAGTCCATCATTTTTTTAAATTTGACAAGTTCTGAGGCAGTTTTAACAAATTGATCCGTAACTATTTTTTTCAGTGAAAACAGATTATCCATTTTCTCATTAATGATAGAAATGGATTCGGTGAAGATCACAGTGTCAACAAACTCTTGATTTGGATATACAGTAAACTCAAAAAAGTCTGAATCAGTTTTAATCTTGAGTTTAAAGCCTAATATCAATCCTAATTCCTCATGTTTGTTTAAAAATCCAGTAAGACTTGCTTTCAAAGAAGGATTACCTGAAAGGGAAGAATAATCCAGATCGTTTTGATTGTTATCAATGATGCATGCAACGGGTATTCCTTTAGAATGTAAAACCGTAGAGTAATGAGTTAAAACAAAATCTTCAACATCAGGCATTTTATCTAATGGCATAGTCAGAATTCTCTAGTTTGATTAATAATTTTTTAAATAAATTTTGAAATCATTCTTCATCAGGCTCGTTTGCTTTGTCTCGGACCTTTTTCATTACACAGAATTTACTCAGTGTTTTTTTCCATCCCATACTATTCATCCACAATACAGAGTCTTAAGTGTGTTTGATTAATCACCTCAACATCGAGGTAATAACACAGTATCATATGTTCATTAATGGTAAATTTGTCTCAAAGAACATAATGAAATTTTGCTCTAATTGTGATTCTAGGCTCGTTCAAAGTTATGAGGATGTAGGAGGGCCAGGAATTTGTCCCAAATGTAATCCTGAAAAAATTCAGATAAAGACTCCAACATATGGAGTGAATTATTCTGGCAGGACTAAACAATGTTCCAAAGGATGTGGTGCAGAAATTTATTGGGATGAGGGATTCAAATCAGATAGCGGTAAATTCATTCCAATTGATTCTAGAACAGATGAACCACATAGGTGTGAAGGAGCAAGTGACTCTGGAGAGTATTTTCCAGATGAAATAAAAAAATATTCAAAACCAAAAGACAAAGATCCTACACCAGGCATACCGATTCCACAGAGTATACTGTATGACATATCTAAAATTCCAAAATCATTAATTGATAATGATAGTATCATTCGAGAAATAATTCAGGGGCATAAAGAAGAATCCCTTGCATTAATTCACTATGAACGATTGATTGCACCCGAGGCAGAAAAGATTCCAATTGAATCATTGAAAGACATATTATCAGAAAATATTCTTAAAGGCATAGAAAAATATGGATTTACAGGATTCTTACCATTTCAGGAAGAATCTATCAGAGAGATTCTAGAAGGAAACAATTCAATTATTTCAGCCCCAACAGGTTCTGGGAAAACGGAAGCTTTTGCAATACCAATTTTACAAAAAATTTCAGAAAATACAATTCCCGGTGTTTTCACATTACTAGTTTACCCACTTAATGCACTAATTGATGATCAAGTTTCAAAAATTGCAGATTTAGTACAAAAATGTAAGTTGGGAAACAAAGTAGGAGTCTATTCAATCCACGGAGGTCAAAGTGGTGAATATAAAGACATGATCATTTCGGATGCAAGTAAAAAATCATTAATCATTGCTACAAATTTTGATTTTATCAATTACCATTTAATTTTACAAGATAAAAAATGGAATGAATTATTTAAAAATGCAAAAATTATTGTGATGGATGAAGCACATTCCTACACAAGCTTTCACGGGTCAAATGTGTATCATGTTCTAAAACGGATGAAAAAATACATGGGTAATGTGCAGTTTATAGGATCTTCTGCCACTTTGGATAATTCTAAAGAGTTTTTTTCAAATATGTTTGATTTGCCTGAAAACTCTTTTTCATATATCAAAAGCCAGTTCAGAAGAAAACAAAACATGCACATGTTTTTCATCATGCCAAGAAAATTTAGACAACGAACAACCATGGAAATGCTATCCTCAATATGCTACAAAAACAAATCAACTCAACTTGTCTTTAGTAATTCTCATAATGATGCAGAATTTCTAGCATCAAATGTTGAATCTGCAAATGAAGGAATAAGAATTCAGATTCACAGAGGAGGTCTTGACCAAAGAGATAGAAAGATGTATGAATCTCAAATGAAGGCAGGTGAACTAGACGTATTATCATGTACTCCAACACTTGAGCTTGGGATAGACATTGGACATGTGGATGTTGTAATCTCTGCATTCAAAAATGAGTTTGATTCATTTATTCAGAGAATTGGAAGAGCAGGAAGAATGGGGCAGAAATCATATGCAATTTGTGTCTTTGATCCTGATGATGCAGCATGTCATTATTTTGCACGGCATATTGACGAATATCTAAAACAAGATCACATTATTCCAATTAACAAGAAAAACCCAATCATTTCAGATAGACACATTGAATCAGCAGAGATTGAAGAACAAGCTGCAAATGAGTCAGATAAAGCACAATTTTTTGATTTTGCAAATAGTGTAAACCTAAGAGGCGCATCAGGAGAAATTACCATTTATTATAATTCAAGAAAAATTGGAACCAGAGGAGTACCTGTAGGATACTACCAACTACATCAAAAGGCAATTTACCAC
>JABDOO010000062.1 GCA_013043295.1 Candidatus Nitrosopumilus sp. | reverse complement strand
CCCATGACTATCATGTCAAAGTGACTTTTTCCCTGGGCAAGTTTGACTATATTATATCCAATTTCCCCTCTGGCTATCTTTTCATTAAATACAATTCCATGTTTTGCAGCTAGTGTTTTTGCATCTTCCATGATTTTTTTCACCTCTATGTTTAGTGCTTTTTCAACCGATCCTGTCCCTCTAAATTCTGAATGGGGTGGAGTCTGAATTGTGTAAACTCCAGTTATTGTAGCCCCGCAACTTCTTGCTAACGTGATTGCCATTTCTAATCCTCTTTGAGAGTTTTTAGATCCATCTAGCGGTACCAAAATTTTTGATATTTTCTTTTTAATCACGTATTTTCACTAATTTTGATACTAAAAAACATACTCGCTATTTTCATAAATACAATAGTTCAAATGTTAATTTGATCGCATACACTAAAACTTATCTATTGATGATAATTGTTGCAAAACAGTGGAAGAAAAATTTCTACAAATAGATGGCAATAAAATTAGGTATTTAGAATCTGGAAATTCTAAAAATACTCTTGTACTAATTCATGGACTCGGTGCTTCTGCTGAAAGGTGGTCTCATGTTATTCCATTATTTTCTGATTCTTTTCGTGTTGTTGTACCTGATCTAATTGGATTTGGTCATAGTGATAAACCCACAGTGGACTATACTCCCGATTTTTTTTCAGATTTTCTTGAAAACTTTTTTTCACAGTCTGGAATTTCACGTCCTAATATTATTGGGTCTTCACTAGGAGGACAAATAGCTGTAGAATATGCTTCATCTCATTCTCAAGATATTGAGAAACTTGTTCTTGTCTCCCCTGCTGGAATGATGAAACAATCTACTCCTGCACTTGATGCCTATATCATGGCTGCATTATATCCCAATGAATTAAGTGCAAAAAATGCATTTGAGATGATGGAAGGTTCTGGAAATGATGTTAAACCTGAAATTGTAAATGAATTTGTAGAAAGAATGCAATTACCAAATGCTAAACTTGCTTTCATGTCTACTATTTTGGGATTAAAAAATTCTAGTTCAATAACATCTAAACTACAATCCATATCTGTTCCAACATTGATTATTTGGGGTGGTAATGATCCTGTTATTCCAATAAATTATGCAGATGATTTTGTATCTGCCATCCAAGATTGTCGATTTTATAGAATGGATGGATGTGGTCATACACCATATGTTCAAAATCCTTATCTCTTCACCTCCAAAGTTCTAGAGTTTTTAAATGGCACTTAGATCCATTTAAATACTATTGATTCCTATAATTACCTATGAGTGGTAATCAAAACCCTTATGATCCTTCTGAGATGTTCAAATCTTGGATTCAAAAAAGTGGACGTGCACAAGCAGAATTTATGAAAAATTTTGGCTCGCTAATGACAAATCAATCAAGCCAAACATTCAATCCTTTAGAAACTCTAAAAGGCGTTTCTGAAAATGCACGACAAACTCAATCTAATATGATGGATAACATGTCAACCATGCAAAGTAAAAGTATGGATACGATGTTTAACATCGGCCAAATGCTTCCTTCTTTTATGAATTGGGGTGCTTACAAAACTACTATCAGTAGTAATGGTAGAATCTCAATTCCAGAAGCTGAACGAAATGCACTTGGTTTAGGAGATGGCGATTTAGTTCAAGTCATTATTCTACCAATAGCAAAAAAACCAAAGAATAAGGAGGTGAAACAATGAGTAAAAACGAAACAACAAAACCAAATCCAAAAGATGTATTTTCTGTATATCAAGAAAATGTTGACAAATTCTTCAACGGTATTAAACAATCAGTACCACAATATCATCAATCAATTACTAATGTACAACAGGAATACCTACAAGCATATGAAAACATAGTTGATTCAACCATCAACCTTCAAAAAGAATATGTAAAAAAAGCAGGTATTGCAGCTAATCTTCCTGAAGCATCATTAAAAGTAATTAATGACACAACTGAAGAATTTGTAAAAGCAACTTCCATACAGAATCAGGTAGCACTTGCAACTATCGATGCAACACAACAAAATATCAAAACATTCAACGATAATGCAAAATCATTTGCTGACCTAAACAGAAATATTCTACAATCCTGGATTTCTGTATTCACTACAAAAACTAACTAGTGGAAAATCTTTTTTTAATTTTTTTCCTTTTTTATGATCTTTCAGCCAACCATTTTCCTAGCTCGGGTAAAACTTTTTTCTGTGACAGAGAACTTGCTATCATTCCTACATGGCCCGTTGGATACATTCTCAAAGTTTTATCTTCACTTCCTATAGCATAATGGAGTGGCATACTGCATTCAGGAGATACCAGATGGTCTCCTACTGCAATTTGAGTAAATGTGGGCATGTCTATTTTTTTCAAATCTATGTGCTCTCCTCCAACATACATTTTATTTTGAATCAGCAAGTTATCTTGGTAGATATCTTTAATCCATTGTTTGAATAATTCTCCAGGAATAGGAGGTGTGTCTCCTAACCATTTTTCTACTCTTAGAAAATTATCTACGTACTTTTTGTTATCAATATTTTTAAAAAATTTAACATATTTTTCTATTCCTTGCTCAAATGGTTTTAGGACTGAAAAACAATAATACATGAATTCTGGTGGCATATTTCCAATGGTATCTACCATCTTTTCTACATCCATATGTTTGGCAAGATTGCTAATTACAGTCGTATCACGCCATCCATCAATTACTGGAGCTGTTGCAATGTAATTTTTTACACTTTCTGGATGCAGTGCTGTATATGCTGTTGCAATCGTTGCTCCTGTACAATAACCTTGCAATGAAATTTTTTCATTGGATGATTCATTTTTGATATGTTCCACAGCTGAATCAAGATATCCGTTTACATAATCATCAAAATCAAGATACTTGTCCATGCTTGTTGGGGTTCCCCAGTCTAGCATGTACAAATCAAAACCTTGCTCAAGAAGATTCCTTACCCAACTTTTTTCCGGCTGTATATCTAAAATATGATATCTGTTAATTAGAGCATATGAAATTAGTAACGGCGTTTTGTGTTGCTTTTCTGTAAGTGGTCTATAATGAAGTAATCTTGTTTTATCCAATTCATGAACTGTGTCATGTGGCGTTACTTCTAAACTAATTTCATCTGGGGCAGAAACTAATTTTGGTGCATCAATTACATTTTTGCTGAATTTTAAAACTTCTTCAATAATTTTGGGATCGATTTTAGATTCACTGTGCATTCTTTTTCATCTCCTTTTTCTTTAATTCTAATTCTAATTTTCCTACTCTTTTTTTAAGTGAATGTAGTTCTTTGTAAACTTCATCAATCTCTTCCTTGCTAGGTAGATTAACTGATTGTAAAACCACATTTGTAATGTTATTCCAATGCTTTGTTAACTCCAATTCTTTTGAAACTAGCTTTCCATAATTTTCTCCAAATTTTTTAGAATCAAATAATTCTGTAAAATCGTTATCAAAGATATCTATCCATATTCTTTTGAATGCCTCAATTTGCTCTACGTCGTGCGGAACTTCAGGAGCTTTCAAATTTACTTTCTTTTGAGCAACTTCCCATGCACTTGAAAGCTGTTTATAATATTCTGTAAGATATTGATTAAATTCCAATAGATCTTCATTTATCTCGATTAATTCTGTAGTGACTTTTTTTGAATTGGCAGCAAATGCTCTCATAGGCCCCGTAGATGTCAATGCCTGAGGTTTACTTGACATTAAATGCATAATATCTGTCCAAAACAAAGACAGGTGTTTGTAATAATCGATAGTTTCTTTTGAGGAATCTGATTGCACAGATTTCTATAATTACAGATCGCAATAAATAGTTCTATTACTAAATTAGACTAATGGATAATGTTGATGAACTTGAAAAAATATGTCAAAATATTATTCAATTAGACCCCAAAATGCGTTCTGCTAGGCTCATTAACAGTAGGGGTCATCTAACTGCTGGAGGTATGAAAGATGGTTTGTTATCTCTTGAAGCACAAAAACAAGACGAGATGATGTTTATGGAACTTGCCTTGCGTGTTAGAATGAGACATGAATTTGATGGTGAATTTGGAGAAGTTCATTTTTCAATGTCTTATAGAGACAAAGTGATCGTAATGAGTTTCCCTTTGAATAATGATGATGTATTGTTGTTGTCATGTGAAAAAGACATTGATTTTGGCAAATTGCCTTTCAAAGTTCTGAAAATTGTTGAACCATTAAAAAAACATCCGTCCAAGACATTTTAATCATAACAACTTAATCCCTCTTTTATCCTTCATCTTTTATGAATGCAGAACAATATGTTTCCTGGTCTGAAATTGATTCATTAGTTAATACATTACATGATATAATTTCTAAATCCTCTAGAAATTTTTCAAGTATTGCCACTTTGAGTAGAGGTGGGTTAGTTCCATCTAGATTACTAGCTGATCACTTGGGTATTAAAAAAATCACTGTTGATGATAAAACTATTTCATCTGATACTTTGGTAGTGGATGATATTTTTGATACTGGCAAAACGTTTGAGAACATTCTTTCCAGAATTGATGATTCTTCAAAATTAATTTATGCAACTCTGTTTGCAAGGCGTGGAAAAAAATATCCTTCACAATTAATTTATGGAAAAGAGACTGATGGTGAAGGATATGTTGTTTTTCCTTGGGATAAATTAGAATTTGAAAGAAATCAAAAATAATATGTACTATTGATCATTAATCATTTTTCGCAACCCTGCACATCTGTTTCTAATAGTTACTTCTGTAACTC
>JABDOO010000057.1 GCA_013043295.1 Candidatus Nitrosopumilus sp. | reverse complement strand
ATATCAACATAGATTAGAAAGTCAATAAATTCTGAAACGTTATTTGGGAATTAAGAATTATGAAAAAAATATCCCAAATACATTAAAAAGGAAAGATGTATTTTGAAATCTATGACAATTAAAAACATTACAGTTTTAGGTTCAGGGGTAATGGGCCATGGAATTGCTCAAGTTTCAGCGACTGCTGGATACAATGTTGTTTTACGAGACATCCAGCAAGAATTTTTGGATAAAGCAATGGAGAAGATAAAATGGAGTTTAGATAAATTAGTTACAAAAGAAAAAATTTCAAGAGAAGAAGGGGATTCTATTTATGGCAGGATTAACCCAGTGGTAGATTTGAAAGAGGCAGTAAAGGATGCAGAACTAGTAATAGAGGTTGTTCCAGAAATTATGGATTTAAAGAAAAAAGTCTATGCAGAGTTAGATGAGGTAGCAAAACCAGAAATAATTTTTGCATCAAATACAAGTACATTACCAATTACTGAAATTGCAAACACAACATCACGCCCTGAAAAATTCATAGGAATTCATTTTTTCAACCCACCTCAATTAATGAAATTAGTTGAAGTGATACCTGGTGAAAAAACTGCTCAAGAAGTTACCGACTTGACTCAGGAATATGTAAAATCAGTAAACAAACAAGCTGTACTATGTAGAAAAGATGTTCCAGGTTTTATTATCAATAGATTGTTCATACCAATGGTTCACGAAGCATGTTATCTAAAAGATAGAACAGGTGCAACTCTAGAAGAAATTGATTCTGCTGTGAAATTCAAATTAGGATTTCCAATGGGTATTTTTGAATTAGCTGATTTTACAGGAATGGATGTAATTCACAAGGCAACAACAGAGATGCATCTTCGAGACAAAAAAGTTATCAATCCACATCCACTTGTTGAAAAAATGTTTGATGAGAAAAAATTAGGACAAAAGTCAGGGGAAGGATATTACAAATATTCTGATGACAAGTATGAGCGTGTCGCACTCTCAGAAGAATTGGCAGAGAAATGTAATCCAATACAACTTGTTGCAAATATTCTAAACAATGCTGCATGGTTAGTTTCAAATGGTGCAAGCGATATTGAAGAGATTGAAAAAGCAGCTCAGTTAGGACTAGGATTGAAAAAACCTCTTTTTGAAACTGCTAAAGAAATAGGAATTAAAAATATTGTAGATGAACTAAACAAGCTTGCAGATGAACACGGGGAATTTTACAGACCAGACCCATTACTAACCTCTATGCAGTAATTAATTCCAGGATTTTCTTAACTGCCTCTTTGGCATTATCAACACCAATTATTTTCACATTTTTCCTGTGATCTATGTAATCATCGATGTATTTTGATATAGGACCATTTAGGTTTCTAATGGCAACCATTGGTTTTTTGTGCATGTAAGATGCACAGACTTCAGACAATGTTCCAGAGCCACCTCCGACAATAATTACTCCATCAGCACTTAATGCATTAAGATAGTCACGGGTTAGACCCATTCCAGTAGGGATCACTACATCACAGTATTCATTTGCAAGAGACGCATCATCTTGAGGAATTATTCCAACTGTCAATCCTCCTGCATCTTTTGCACCATGGGATGCTGCAGTCATGACACCGCCCAGACCACCAGTAATTAGTACAGAGTTTGATTTTGCAACTTCTACCCCAACATCATATGCAGCCTTTTCATGATCTGGAGTACAGCCATTGGTATTATGACCAATTACTAAGATTTGGCGTTTCTTTGTCATACAAACAATTGAGAAAAAAGGTTTGAAATATCTTTCCAAGAGAAAAAGATATTAGTTGAAAATCTGAATATATTGTATGGAAAATCGTTCAATGCCAGTATGTTTCACTGAAAAACAATACAAAATGATCGAAGAATTTGCCAAGAGAAATGGAATGCTCAATGCAAGCCAAGCTCTTGAGAAAATCTTAAGCGAATAAACATTTTTGATATTTTTATTTTGTTTACATTTATAGAATATACCGTATCATAAGGATTAAAGAAAATGGGATTGTTTAGTAAGAAACCATCATTTTGCAGTGTATGTAACAAAGAACTAACTCATAAACACAAACCAAAAAGAGAATGGAATATCAAAGGTCCACTGTGTGGAGATTGTCATTTTGACAAGTCAAAGGAATACTATGAGGGTAAAGTCAGACAGCCATGTGTAGTCTGTGGGACAACACGAAAGATTACAGATTTGTGGGAGCCACGTTGGCAGTGGGATATGGAAGGATTGTTATGTAAAACTTGTTTTGATAAAAAAGAAGAAGATCATGGCAAGAAAAAGAATTTTTGCTCATTATGTGAAGGTAAAATGGGATTGATTAGATACAATCCAAAAGGCAATTGGAAGATTGAGGGACAGCTTTGTAGAAAATGTTGGGATGAAAAGAAAGCAGAGTTTGGATAATTTGGGATTATTTAAAAAAATAAAATGTGATGTTTGTGGTAAGAAGTTTTCTAAAGAAGAAGAATTAATGAATCATAAACAAATTGTACATGGAAAAGATTTGCAGTATGATTGTAAAGAATGTGAAAAATACTTTTCAAATATGGAAGATATGAGAACTCATTTACAAAGAGAACATAGTTACAAAAAAGACAGATAATTAAATTGCTTTTACAGTTTTAACTACTGGAGGTCTATCTTTGGTGAATACTCTAAATCCACAAATACATTTGATTTCAGGCAGTCTAGATAATTCTGAATTCAAAACACTAGTACCACATCTTAAACAAGAATAGCTTACATCAAAGGTTTCAACAGGAGTTTCTTCTTCGCCGATTTCTTCGTCAACCATATTTATCATCAAAATTTCTATAATTTAAGGCTACCAGATTATGTCAAAGACAATTCAATGTAGACATCATCAGGAATTTTTAGTCTCATTAGTTGTCTAATTGCTTTATCATCAGCGTTGATATTGATAATTCTTCTATGCATTTTCATCTCCCACTTCTCATATGTTTCAGTACCACTACCACATGGGGATTTTCTAGTAGCAACATGTAGTCGTTTAACAGGGAGTGGAGTTGGACCTTTAACTTTGACACCAGTTTTTTTACCAATTCCCATGATTTCTCCACAAACACCATCTAACTTTGGTAGACTAGTGGATGTGAGTTTAACACGGGCGGTTTGTGTCATAAATATACGCCTATGGTTTGTACTCTTCGGTAATTTCCTTTACAATACCTGCTGCGATAGTTGCACCCATATCTCTGAGGGCAAATCTACCCATTTCAGGGAATTCTTGGAAAGTTTCGATACAGGTTGGTCTCACCGGTCTAATTTTTACAATTGCAGAATCTCCAACTTTAAGGAATTTTGGATTTTCTTCTTCAACTGCACCAGTGGCTGGGTTAATCTTTTGGAGGAACTCAGTAACTGTTGCTGCAACTTGTGTAGTGTGTGCGTGCATTACTGGTGTATAACCAGGAGCAATTGCAGTTGGATGGTGAATTACAATAATTTGTGCTTTGAATTCTTTTGCAACATTTGGTGGTGCATCAGGAGTACCAAGAACATCTCCTCTCTTGATATCTTTCTTCTCAACACCTCTAAGGTTGAATCCAATGTTGTCACCTGCTTCTGCAGATGGCATTTCAGTGTGGTGTGTTTCAATAGATTTGATTTCACCAGGAGCGCCTGAAGGCATTACAACAATTTTGTCTCCTGCTTTCATAACTCCGGTCTCAACTCTACCTACTGGTACAGTTCCTACACCTGTGATAGTGTAAACGTCTTGAATTGGAACACGTAGTGGTTTACCGGTTGGTTTCTCAGTGACAGTAAAGTCATCAAATGCTTCTAACAAAGTCTTACCTTTGTACCAAGCCATATTCTCAGATTTCTTAACCAAGTTATCTCCTTTCCATCCAGAAACTGGAATGATTGGTACTTGGTCTAATTTGTAACCGACAGATTTTGCTAGTCCTTCACCTTTTGCTTTGGCTGCATTGAATGCATCTTCTTTGTATTCGACTGCATCCATCTTGTTGATTGCAATAATTAGTTGGCCTACACCGAGTGTCTTAAGCAAGAATGCGTGTTCTCTTGCTTGTCCACCTGCAGCAATTGCAGTATCGGTTTCACCTTCTTTTGCTGAAAGTACTAGAATGGCTGCATCTGCTTCAGAAGCACCAGTAATCATGTTTTTAATAAAGTCCCTGTGACCAGGAGCGTCAATCAAAGTAAAGAAGTACTTTGGTGACTCAAATTTTTGGAAAGCTAGATCGATTGTAATACCTCTCTCTCTTTCATCTTTAATGTTATCCATAACCCAAGCGTACTTGAAAGTATCACCTTTTCCGGTCTTTTCGGATTCTGCTCCGTGAGCTGCAATTGTTCTTTCATCTACAACTCCAAGATCCATCAAAAAATGACCCATAGTAGTTGATTTTCCATTATCAATATGTCCTGTAACAATCAGGTTCAAGTGTGGTTTATCTGCCATATGAAATGCCTCACTGAGGGCATTTATTAGCGTTATGAATTTTTTAAGAAAAATAGGAAATTATTCAATTATTTACAGATCACAAAACTTTGCTAAAAGCACATAAATCAAAGAGGTAAAAATGGAATTTATGAAAATTACAGTTTCAGTTATCAAAGCAGATGTCGGCGGAGTTGGCGGACATACAAAACCAAGTGACGGACTAATTGAAGCAATTAGAAATACCGTCAAAAATTCATCAGATTTACTTATTGATTACTACATCGGATATTGTGGCGACGATACACATATCGTAATGACACACACTCATGGCGTTGACAATCAACAAATTCACAAGTTAGCATGGGATGCATTCATGGCAGGAACCCAAGTAGCAAAAGAAGAAGGATTGTACGGAGCAGGACAAGACTTGTTAAAAGATTCTTTTTCAGGAAATGTAAAAGGCATGGGTCCAGGAGTTGCAGAAATGGAATTTGAAGAAAGACCAAACGAAGCATTTACAGTATTTGCAGCAGACAAAACAGAACCAGGTGCATTCAACTATCCAATTTACAGAATGTTCGTTGATGCACTAAGTAACACAGGACTAATTGTTAACAAAAGTCTAGCAGCAGGAGTTACAATGCATATTATGGATGTAGAGAAAGCACAAATTGCAGAGTTGCATTTGTGGGAAGATAAACCAACTATCGAGGCTGCATTAATGTATCCTGGAAGGTATGTTGTTGATTCAGTGTATACAAAAGATGGTGAGCCAATTCTTGATGCTTCAACTGATAGATTACACAACATTGCAGGTACATATGTTGGAAAAGATGATCCAATTTGTCTAGTTAGAACTCAAAAGAACTTCCCAGCAACTGAAGAAGTAGGAAGTGTGTTTAACAATCCTCACTACGTTGCAGGCAACACAAGGGGTAGTCACAATATGCCATTAATGCCTGTGAAGCTAAACTCTGCGGCAACCATCAACTTTTGTATTCCAATTGTAGAATCCCTAGTGTTTAGTATGCATAATGGAAAACTCACAGGTCCATTTGATGGATTCTCAACTCCAGATTGGGACTACATTAGAGAAATTGCTACAAAGAAAGCAATGGCAATTAGAAGTCAAGGATTTATTCATCCAGCAACATTAGTTCCTTCTGAATTAGAATATGCTGAAGGATATAGAGCAAGAATGGATGTTCTTGAAACTAAGATGAAACCAATGGAAGAAACATCCACTGGTGAAAAGAAAGAGAATTACGAAGATCCAGACTAAAATTTTGATCCTGTAAATCATAGGAAATAGTTAAATCAAAAAAGAGTGTAGTTGTATTAGGTCATGAATGCTTTTCAAAAGGTGTTTGATTGGAAAACGTATATTTTCACAGCATTAGCAGTCATATCTTTTTCAAGTTTTGTGGCAGTATTATTTGGACAAACCATACCAAACATAATTTTAGCATTTTTTAAAATTGCTGGAGAATATGTCATTTTAGGAGCAGTCTTTGTATTTGCACTATTGTGGCTACTAAAAGCAAAACCTCACAATCGCCCCAAAGAATATTCTGTTGTACCATTTGATGTGTTTGGAAAGAAAAGCCAAATTGATGGAATTAGAACAAATTTCAAGACACATGATGTTGCTTGGAGTTATATGAAACAATACAAGGAAGCATACCCGTTTTACAACTTTGCACTTGTTTCAGATCTTCCAAAGTCAGATAAACCAACAATTTTTAGATACATCTAATTCAGACTTTTATCCAAGATTATGTAGAGAAGTGGAATGGAGTTTTCAATACTTGCTGAATCATTTAACAAAATGGAAGCAACTAGAAAAAGATTAGAATTAACACAGTTTTTAGTAGAATTATTTGAGAAAACACCACATGATGTAATTTCAAAAATTGTTTATCTCATTCAAGGAAAATTAAGACCAGATTTTGAAGGAATAGAATTAGGAGTGGCAGAAAAACTTGCAATAAGGGCAATTTCAAAATCATCAGGCATTCCAATTAAAAAAATCGAAGACGAATATAGAAAGAGTGGTGATTTGGGTCATGCATCTTCTATAATTTTAGAGCAGAAAACACAGACCACATTTCTTGTAGAAGATATTACTGTTGAAAGAGTGTACGAGACACTATTCAAAATTGCCAAATTAGGAGGATCTAGATCACAAGACATGAAAATGAAATACATCTCAAGTCTGTTAAATGACGCAACTCCACTAGAAGCAAGTTTCATTTTGAAAATTTTGTTAGGAACTTTAAGATTAGGAATAGCAGAAAATACTGTAATGGATGCTTTAGCAATAGCATTTTCAGGTACTAAAGAAAATAGAAAGAAACTCCAATATGCATACAACGTATCTAGTGATTTAGGTAAAGTTGCAGAAACAATTGCAACCAAAGGTTTGGATGGAATTGAAAAATTTGAAATTATTTTATTCAATCCAATTAGACCAATGCTAGCTGACAGAGTAAAAAGCGAGGGAGAAGCAATTGAAAAAATGGGAGATGAATTTGCTGCAGAGTACAAGCTAGATGGAGAAAGGGTTCAACTACACATAGAAGGGGACAAAGTTGCATTATTCTCAAGAAGTTTAGAAAATATTGAAAGTTATTATCCAGACATTATTGAAAAAATTCCAAAAAATATTCAAGCAGACAATATAATTTTAGAAGCAGAAGCTGTTGCAATCAATGAAAACACGGGAGAATTTTTACCGTTTCAAGAATTAATGCATCGAAGAAGAAAATACAAAATTGAAAAAGCAGTTACAGAGTATCCAATCACTGTAAATTTTTTCGATATATTGTACTGTAATGGAAAAAGCTGTGTGGAATTAAGTTACAAAGAAAGAAGAGAGAAACTAGAAAAACACGTAAAACAAGATGAGTTTGCAAAATACATTCCTATGAGTATTGTAAAAAATGAAAATGAAATAGAAGACTTTATGGAAAATAGTATCAATGCGGGCAGTGAGGGATTAATGCTAAAGATGCTTGACAAACCATATCAAGCTGGATCTAGAGGAAGTCACTGGCTTAAACTAAAACGAGAATACAGAAATGAGTTAGGAGATAGTTTAGATCTTGTAGTCATAGGAGGATTTTTTGGAAAAGGTAGAAGAACTGGGAATTATGGAACACTACTTTTAGCAACATATGATGAAGACGAAGATACGTTTCCAAGTATTTGTAAAGTAGGCACTGGTTTTTCAGATGAATCATTGGATCAATTGTATCAAATTTTACATCCCAAAGTTTCAATTAAAAAAAATCCTCGCATCATAAGCGAAATGGAAGCAGATGTATGGTTTGAACCAGAGCTAGTAATAGAAATAGTAGCATCAGAGATTACACTAAGTCCAATTCACAAAGCAGCAAAAGACGTGATTAGGAAAGATGCAGGGCTAGCTTTGAGATTTCCAAAATTTACTGGAAAAATAAGAGTTGAAAAAGCAGTCGAAGATGCTTCAACTAATGAAGAAGTGATAACACTGTACAAAGGACAGAAAAAGATAGCACATGAGAAAAACTTGATGTGATTTGTGCTCAAAAAATATCTAAAATCATAGAGGATTTAAATTACCTCGAGGATTTTTCATTTTTGTTATGTATAGCGGAGAGCTTGAAGTTCAAGCAAAAAGAAAGGCTATAGCAGTTTTACAAGACGAAATCAATAGAATTCTAAATGCATCCAGAGAACTCGCAACACTTCCTGAACTAATGATGAAAAAAGACAAGGCAGGAATCAAAAACACACTAGAACAAATTTCAACAATCGAAGAAGAAGTTGAAAACCTAAGAAGAAAAATTACACGTGAAGTTGCAGACGTTGGAGGATTAATCATGAATAGAGAAAATCTTCTAAACACAGCATACACAATGGATGAGATTGCAGGTTACATTACTGGAATTTCATTCAAGCTTTCAAATGTAAAAATTACAACACTAAAGAGCGCAAAACTGGATAAAGACATCACAAAACTGATTGAATTAGTTGTAGACGAAGTTTACAAACTAAATGAAATCATACGAAGTCTTAACACAAATACTGCTAATGCAATTGAGTTAGCTCAAGAAACACAAACTATAGAAAGAGAAATTGACATTAAATACAGACAAGCAACATTGAAGCTTCTAACTGAAGTTACCAATACTAAAGAACTAATGTTAATCAAAGATGTAATAGAAGGAATAGAAGAGATGGCAGATAAATGTCAAAGAGTATCAGATTCCTTTATTCTATTAGCATTGAGCCTATAACCAATAAAATTCTCCTTACTTTTCCTTTATTTTGTATTTAGATTCTTCAATACTTTACTAGAGAATTCATATACAGAGAATTATTCTCAAATATAATGAAAAGTGAATTAATTGAAAACAGAATCATAGTATGGGATATTGAAAATTCACGAAAACTTTTCAGTCAAGGATATTATGGAAAACCAATTGGCATTCCTAAACCAAAGATTGAGGAAATTGATGCACCATTAATCTTAGATCTTATAGAAGGATTATATCTTTTAGAAAATAAAAAAATCACTATTTCAAAATCAAAACATAAAGTTACAGTAGAGCAATTAGTTGAGATATGTAAAAAAGAAGTTCATGAGTTTGACAAAAAATACTTGGTCTACAAAAATTTCAGAGATAAAGGATACATAATCAATCCAGGGATCAAATTTGGTTGTGACTTTGCAGTTTATGAAAAAGGACCAGGCATTGATCATGCACCATTTTTAATTCAAGTGTATACAAGAAGCGAATCAATAACATCTACAGGAATTGTTTTAGCAGGCAGACTTGCCACCACAGTTAGAAAGCAATTCATTTTGGCAATACCAAAAGGAAAAGATAAAGTAGATTTTTTGGCTTTAGATTGGTGGAAAGCTTAGATAGATTTTATGTGTCCGGCAATTCGGTCATAAATTTCAAAGAGTTCTTTTGTGATACCAAATGCGATATGATTATCCCATTTACTTCTGATTCTTACAGCAACTTCAGTGGGTTCAACATAGATTGTTGCATCTTTAACTGATTGCTTTGCTATCATTTCATTTAGTTCAGTGTCAGAATTAAGTTTAGATGCTAGATTTCCAGAGCCAATCCACTCTACTTTTTCAACAGTTTTTGATGCAAAATGTCCTTTTGTAGTAAGTTTAGTTTTTGCAACATAGTTGTTATATCCAGAACCAACTACCTTTCTTACAATAAATTGAGCTTGAAATCTGTCTAAGGCGCCCCATGGAAGTGGATTAGGATCTTGCATGTCTATCCCTTTTGAATAATTTGTACTGCGTCAATATTGGAATTTTTAACGTCAATACATCCTCTGTTTGTTACCATTCTAGGTGTTTGAGCAAAATATCTACTATAGTAATCATCCTTTTCAATTTCATCAGTTCCAATTTCCTTTGATACAGAATCAATGCCGATCTCTTTTAGCATTCCAGCAAATTTTTCTGGCCATGTTTGATATACAAATGTGTCAGACTCTGTATCATGCATTAAAAATCATCAATCATACCCACAAATAAAGATATTCTGTATTTTTTGGTTCAGAGATCAATCGAATTAAATATTACAGAAACTCTGAGATTTTATCAAAGTTGAAATTTCAAAATAAAATTGCTCTAATTACAGGAAGTGGAACTGGTATTGGCAAAGCTATTGCCACAAAATTTGTTGAGGAAGGGGCAAGTGTAATTATTCTTGGAAGAAGAAAAGAACCGTTAATAGAGGCAGCAAAGGAACTTGAAGGAAAAATCCCTCAAGGAACAAATGCATCAGTTAGAATTTTTTCAGGAGTTGATGTTGCTGACGAAACTGCAATGAACGGAATGTTTGATTCTCTAAAAAATGACAATGTTTCAATAGATTACATAATTAACAATGCAGGAGTTTCAGGTCCTGTCACATGTTTTGCAAATGCACCCTTATCAGAATTTAAAAGTACAATTGGAATTCACTTAACAGGTACATTCTGGGGCTCAGTTCAAGCACTAAAAGTAATGAAAGCGGGAGGCCAAATCATTACAATTTCAACATTCTTTACAGAAGAAAGGCCATTAGAACAAAGACCATATAGATTTAGAAGCCCATATACTGCATCACAAGGTGCAAAGAACAGACTAGCTGAATGCATGTCATGGGAATTAACAGACAAGGGAATCATCTCTATTGCAACAAATCCAGGCCCAGTTCATTCTGACAGAATATACAAAACAGTTTATCCTAAAGCTGCAGCAGAATTTATGAGAGTTAGTGGATTTGAAGACTTGAATCCAGTAGAAGTTGAAGAGGCAAAAGATGATTTGCTAGAATGCATTTTAGCTGATGGAATAGATAAAGATGGAATTGCAAAAACTGCAGAGAAATTTGCAAATGGAAAAGATGTTACTAAACTTACAGAGACATTTACAAATCTATTAACCAAAATCCAAACCATAGCAGAAAAAGTACAAAACAATACATCTCACATGATTGCTAACAGAGAATTTTTGTCACAGACACAAGTTGCAGAATCAGTTCTTAACTTGTGTGATGATGAGATTGCAAAGATCATTAATGGAAAAGTCATTCCAGGAGACAGGGTGTTTTATCCAGTAAAGGCACACATTGGAACAACAACCCCGGGAGTTCATCAACCAGACTTTGGTGGAAAAGCCGTTGTGCTTACAATTGATGCAACTGACAAAACAGATGCAGATAGAGTAGAATACTTGGCAGGACATATTGAAAAGAACGGTGGAAAAGTTGCATGCTTTATTTCCCAAACAACACCTACAAACTTGCAAGAACAAATTAGTGGAAAATTCCATTCACATATTGTAGATATTACCAATCCAGAAGAGGTTGAAAGATGGCTAAACACCGCTAAAACCAACATCGGAGATATTCTAGGAGTAATTCACGTTACAGGAAAACTTCCTGAGGTCGGGAAATTAACAGAATTAGACAGAGCAGCTTGGGAAGCACTAGTTGCAAAATTCATCACAACCCCTGCAACTGTTGCCCAAAGGGCACTAGAGCAATTTGTTCCAGGAGGTGGAAAAGACCCAAGACTCTTCAAAGACACAACAGGTTCTATCATGATCATTGGTCCAGATTTACCAGTTGGAAGAAAAGTTACTGGAACTCAGAGAGCACAAGTCGAAGTATTCAGAGGAGCACTAAGACCATTTACAACTACAGTCAATCAAGAATTCAGT